>CAZDSB010000186.1:0-5698 GCA_964507515.1 uncultured Myxococcaceae bacterium | reverse complement strand
GACCCTGCCCTGGTCAACCTGGACGATCGGGCGGTGTCCGCCTGCGCAAATGTACTGGCCCGACGCGATCGGGCTCGCCGTCGAGGGAGTCGACTCTGCCAGGTCCCTGACGGCCTCGGAGAAGCGGGACATCTTTCACGGCAAGGCCGTCCGGTTCTTCCGCCTGGAATCCAGCTGAGTGAGCAGGACAGGCCCGTCCGGCGTCGATGAGCCGAATGGGCTCGGACCACCCCGGGGCCGAGGCCAGCGGAATGACAGGGGTTACCGGTCGAGACCGGCTGGCGGAGTCCGGAGAGGACTTTCCGGGAACGGACACGTACGCTCCGTCCGGGAGGGTCGAACCGCCTGCCGCTGCCGGAGCGCGACGAGCCCCAGCAGGCAACCGGCGCCGCCGACGGCGCTGGACGCGCTCACTGGATGCGGCGCGTGCTGGAGCGCGCCTTCGCCCGCATGCTGCCGGCGACGCTCGACCCCGCTCGCGAGGACCTGGTCCAGACGGCTGTGGTCCGCGTCCTCGAGCGCGGCGAACGTGAGAAGGACCCCGTGCGCACGGCGTCTTATCTGTGGAAGGTCGCGTTCACCGTCATCGCCGACGAGCTCCGTCGTCGGCGGCGCGCAGGCGAGGAATCCGTGGACGACGCGGCGCTGGAAGCGCATTTGCACGAGGTACGCGGAGTAGAGCCGCCGAGGCCGGTCGGGGTGGGCGTGGCCCTCCGGGACTGCCTGCAGCGGCTGTCGTCCGAGCGCCGCGGCGCGGTGGTCCTCCACCTCCAGGGCTTCGCCGCGCCCGAGGCAGCGCGTGTCCTTCGCACCGGGGAGAAACGCGTGCAGAACCTGACCTATCGCGGACTGGCCGATCTCCGGAACTGCCTGACCCGGAAGGGACTGTCACCGTGAGCACCGACTGGGCCAGCGTCTTCCAGTCGAACCGGGCTCCGCACGGTGAGTGCTCGAGCCCGGAAAAGATCTGGGATGCGGTGGCGGGCAGGCTCTCCGCGAGCCGGGCCCGCGCGCTCGTCGACCATTCCGTGGGCTGTGGAGAGTGCGCGCACCTCTGGCGCATTGCCCGGGACGCCCAGGCCAGCGACGAGCTGCGGTCGACCGTCCCCGACCCCGCTCCGCCCTGGCGGGCATGGCTCGGCTGGGGAAGCCTGGCCATTGTGAGCGCCGCGGCCGCGCTCGCGTTCGTGCTCCTGCGCCCGGCCGAGCCGTCGGTGGACCGCGGACGGACCGGGAACGCTGCGCTCTCGGCACGCATGCCCACGACGCTCCCTCGTGACGGCTTTCGCCTCCAGTGGACGCCCGCCGGCGAGGGCGCCCGTTACCAGGTGCTGGTCACGTCGACCGACCTGACCGTCGTCGACAGGGCGAGCGCGCTCTCCGCTACGGAGTACCAGGTTCCCGCCTCACGCCTGGCGTCGCTCCCGTCCGGGACGACGCTCCTCTGGCGCGTCGAGGCTCGGCTTCCCGATGGAAAGACACTGTCCTCGGCCGCCACCGCCGTCACCGTGCGCTGAAGCCGGTCGCCGCGGGGCTGCGCTCATCACCGGGGTTCTGGCGCTTCTCGGCGCCGGGCCGGCGACGGCGCTGCCCGACTACTGGGGCCGGGACGTGTACCGGGTGGAGGAGTGCGATGCCCGGGTGAAGGCTGAGGGAGACTCGATCGAGAGCTGGTCCTGTTACTGGCGACTCGGCTTCGAGCACGCCGATGCAGCACCCGCGGCGATGGACGCCCTCGAGCGAGTCCTGGCCCTGCACCCTCGCCACCCGTACGCGGCCCTGAATCTGGGAGCCCTGATCTCGAAGTATCGCGGCGGTGATCGCTACGAGGCGCTGTACCGGCTGGCCCAGGACGAGTTCCACCGGACCGGGAACACGGTCGGCGAGATGATCGTCGGCGGGTCGCTCGTGCTCAGCGCGTCCTGGAACGTCGACGCCGAGATGGGCTGGCCCGAGTACGACCGGATGCTCGCCGTCGCCGAACAGCTCCGGGATCCGGACGCCGTCGCCTACGCCCACGCCTGCGGCGCCGAGCTGGCCTACGGCGTCGTGGACTACGGCCGCGCAGAGACGCTCCTCCGGCAGGCGGAGGCGACCATCACCGGCGCCGCGCCCTGGTGGCTCGCCTGGCGCATCGCCGACGTCCGGGGCCGCATCTACTCCGCGACGGGGCGCCCGCTCGATGCGCTCCAGGCCTTCGACCGCGCCGCCGCGCTCGCGACGAACGATCCCCACACCCGCGCGCTCACCATCCACGCGCAGGCGGCCGAGGCTGTCCGGCTCGCCTACTCGGGCGAGCTCCCGATGGATCAGGCCGAGGCCCGGCTCGACGAGGCGATCGCAGTGGCCCGTGCGCAGCGGCTCCGCGTCTACATGACCCGCGGCGAGCTGGCCTCGCTCATGCTCCAGGCGGCGATGCGTGGCTCGTCGACCTCCAGCGAGGACGTCGCCCGTACGGCGCTGGCACGAGGACGCACCAACAACCAGGGGTTCCTCATCACACACTCGCTCCGGTTGCTCACCCGGTTCGCAGCGGAGCGAAGTCCGCCCGACGCGGCGCTCGCCGGCCAGTACGCGCAGCAGAGCCTCGAGGCAGCCTGGGACACCGGGCATCCGGCGGTCATCGCCCTGGCTCATCTCGCGCGTGCACACGTCGACTGGCGGCTCGGCGCGGTGGAGGCGCTCCGCACGCACGCCGAGGACACGATGGACGCGGTCGACCAGCTCCGGTGGAGCCAGCCGGAGGAGACCATGCGCGCTCGAACCAGCGCCGAGTGGGCGTTCGCGTACGAGCTGCTCGCCGGATGGCTGCTCGACCTCGCCGGAGCGGCACCGGAAGGCCCTGCACTGGAGCCGGCGCTGGCGACGATCGAGCGGCTCCGCGGAAGGATCCTCCTTGACGAGCTGGCTCGCTCCGGCATCCCGGCGCCCATTCCCAGGGAGCTCGAGTCGAGACGGAGCCAGGTCCTGGGAGAGCTAGCCGGCGCCCAGCGACTCCTGATCGGCACCACTCCCGCTGGCGCTCGAGCCGCAGCGATCGAGAAGGCACGCGTGGCGGAAGGACAGCTGGTCGAGATCGAGGAGGCGATCGCGCGGACGGCTCCGGCGTCGGTGCCGGTGGCCGCCGCGAGCATGGCCGCGATCCAGGCAGGGCTCGCCGCCGACGAGGCGCTGCTCTCCTTCCAGCTGTGGCGACCCGACTTCTCGCTGAAGGCTCCGTACGCGGAAGGCAGATCCTGGCTGCTGGTACTCACCCGGACGTGTGCGTTCGCGATCCGGATGCCGGATTCACATCAGCTCGAGCCCCGTCTCGTCATGTTCCGTGCCCTGATCGCGGAGGGGAACCCGGCGGAGGCGAGCGCGGCGGAGGCGCTGGAGCGGATCCTCATCGAACCGGTGCTCGACCGCCTCGGTCCTGGCATCCGGCGCCTGGTGGTGATTCCCGATGGGCCGCTGATCGGCCTTCCGATCGAGACGCTCCGGCGTCCGGGGGGCGAGCCCCTGGCCACGCAGTTTTCGATCTCCACCTCGCCCTCGGCCTCGCTCTGGCTCCAGTGGCGGATCGCGGCCGTCCGGCCCGGGCCCGGCGCGGTCCTGGCCCTCGCGGACCCGACCTCGAACGCGCCGCCCGGCACGCAGCGTGACGCGGCGGACTGGCTCGAGGGGCTGGTGCTGCCTGCCCTGCCGCATGCGCGGGCAGAGGCCCGGACCCTCGTGGATGCGCTCCCCGAGGGGGGTGCGCTCAAGCTGGGGCCCGAGGCCAGCGAGCGCTTCCTGAAGACGTCTCCGCTCGGGCGCTGGGGACTGCTCTACTTCGCAACGCACGCGGTGGTGGACGACTCGCATCCGGCGCGCTCGGCCCTGATCCTCGCCGGCGACGGAGAGGAGGACGGCCTGCTACAACCGCGCGAGATCGCCGCGCTCGATCTCACCGGCAAGGCAGTCCTGCTCTCCGCCTGCCGGAGCGCTTCGGGTCAGGTCCTGGCGGGCGAAGGCGCGCTGGGTCTCGTCCGGGCCTTCTTCCGCGCGGGAGCGACCGCGGTCGTTGCTGCGCCCTGGCCGATCCAGGACGCGGAAGCGCGGGCGCTGATCACCGCCCTCGCCGACGAGCTCCGCGCCGGTCATCCACTGGGCGAGGCGCTCACCCGGGCGAAGCGGACGCGGATGCTCGCAGGAGCGAGCACTCTCGCCTGGGCCGGGCTCCAGCTGCACGGCGACGCGAACTTCCGGCCCGTCGTCCATCCCCTGCCCCCGAGGCGACGGTGGATGTGGATGCCCGTGACCGCGGGCGCGCTCGTGCTCGCCTCGCTCGCGCTCCTGCGCCGGCGACGCGCGGCGGCGTCGTCACGACCCAGCCCCTGAGACCTCACCACCTCGGACGCCGCACCGGCTCGACGGTTGCAGGGAGACCGTGAGCGGGCGCCGCCCCTCGCCGAAACCTGCACGAACCGTCGGGGGAGCGGCTTCCCTGGAGTGCCAAATCGTCACGACGAGGTGAGGCATGAGACGAGAGAGACCCTGCGGACGACGACCGGCCGAGGGATCCCTGGGGGCACGCCTATCAGTACGCGGTGAGCGGCGGAGAGGTGACGCTCACCTCGTACGGCTCGGAGGGTGAGCCGGGCGGGAGCGCCACCGCCGCCGACATCACGAGGACGATCAAGATGCGGTAGTGGCCGCCCCGCGTCGGCCGCTCTCCGGTCGACGCGATCACGCGCCGGGATCCGCGCCCAGCCTCCCGGGGAGCACCTCGAGCGGCAGGAGGAACAACCCTTCGCGACCGACCCGGTAATAGATCGACGCTCGCCCCTCTCCGACCATGTGACATCGAAACACCCATGTCGCGGGATCCACCGTCGGGTGGCGGGCCTGTGCGACCCGCCAGGCGACGCGGACCGCGTCGTCCAGGTGCATCTGAGAGCAGCGCGCGACGAGCTTCGCGCCCGCCCCGGCGACGCCCGTCACGATCCACTCCCCGAGCTCGGCGAGCACTGGAGCCTCCGTTTCGTGTCGCACCAGCGCCACGCTCATCACGGGCCGACCTGCCGTCCACCCCACGGAGCTCCGGCGCCGGGAGCCAGGCGGCTCAGGGGGGAAGCGAACGCCAGCGCCGCTCGGCGTCGTCCCACGCGGCCAGCGGCTGCAGATCCGGCACCCAGGCCAGCCCGGTCCTTCCGTCGGACGAGACCGCATCGGATGTGACCACCACGTCGAGCAACGCCGGGCGGTGTGCGAGGGCACGCTCGATGGCTGCCGGCAGGTCCTCCGCACGCTCCACCCGCTCCTCGTGCATCCCGAAGGCACGGGCCATCGCCGCGTGATCCGAATGCTGGATCCGCGTGCCGACCACCCGCCCGTACGTCGTGGACTGGTCGTGGACCTCGATCTGCCAGGCACCGTTGTTGGCCACCACGAAGAGCGCTGGCGCGCGATGCCTGACCGTGGTGTCCAGCTCGATGGCGTTGAACCCGAACGAGCCGTCTCCCGTCGCCACGACCACCAGCCGATCCGGATGGGCGAGGCTGGCCGCGATACCGAACGGCACTCCCAGGCATGGCTCCTCGTGCCTAGAAGGTGCGGCGCGCGGCGAGCCTGGGCAACGCGGGCACGAACCCCGTCTCGTGCGGGGACTCGGGAATCGACATCACCACCCGGTCCGAGGCGTCCCGGACGTGGGCCAGCGAGAGCGCGGCCGCCG
>CAZDSB010000185.1:0-19945 GCA_964507515.1 uncultured Myxococcaceae bacterium | reverse complement strand
GCGGCTGCGTGCCCGGGGGAGCCGCCGGTGAGCACCTCGAAGCGCTACGTGACGCGCGTCCGGGGAGCGAAGGACTCGGTCCCGGTGGACATCGAGGAGCTTGAGGACGGCAAGTACCTGCTCACGTTGCAAGGACGTCACCACACCGTGGACGCCCGGGTGCTGGAGCACGGGGCCGTGTCGCTCATCGTGGACGGGCGGTCGTACGACGTCGAGCTGGACGAGTCGGGCGACGAGGTCCAGGTCCTCGTGGGCGCAGAGCTGCTCACCGTCGATGTGGCGGACGAGCGAGCGGTCAGCTTGCGCGTCGGTGCCGCAGGGTTCAGCGTGAGCGGGAAGGTCATGGTCACCGCGCCGATGCCGGGCAAGGTGGTGCGGGTGCTGGTGGCCCCCGGCGCCCAGGTGACCGAGGGTCAGGGCCTGGTGGTGGTCGAGGCGATGAAGATGGAGAACGAGCTGAAGAGCCCCAAGGCGGGCACCGTTGGCGAGGTGTTCGCGAAGGAGGGCAGCGCGGTGGAGGCGAACGCCAAGCTGCTCACCGTGGAGTAGGACATGGCGGACGAGCGCCGACGCTGGCTGGACCAGGTCTGGGCGAAGGCCCGGGCGAAGTCTCCCGAGCGGAAGGACGACTTCCGGACGACGAGCGACATCGAGCTCGGTCCGCTGGATGCGCCCCCCAACCCGGACGCGGACTACCTGCGCCGCCTGGGCTTTCCGGGTGAGTACCCGTTCACCCGGGGCGTCCAGCCCACGATGTACCGCGGCCGTCACTGGACCATGCGCCAGTACGCGGGCTTCGGCAGCGCCGAGGACGCCAACGCGCGCTACCACTATCTGCTCAGGTCGGGACAGACCGGGCTCTCGGTCGCGTTCGATCTCCCGACGCAGATGGGCCGTGACGCGGACCACCCCAGGGCGCGCGGCGAGGTGGGCAAGGTCGGGGTGTCGATCAGCTCGCTCCGGGACATGGAGGTGCTGCTCGAGGGGATCCCGCTCGGCGAGGTCTCCACCTCGATGACCATCAACTCGACGGCGTCGATCCTCCTCTCGCTCTACGCGGCGGTGGGGGAGCAGCAGGGCGTGCTGCTGGAGAAGCTCTCGGGGACGGTCCAGAACGACATCCTGAAGGAATACATCGCCCGGGGGACCTACGTGTACCCGCCGCGGGAGTCGCTGCGGCTCGTCACCGACGTGTTCGCCTTCTGCGCGAAGCGGGTGCCGCGCTGGAATCCGATCAGCATCAGCGGCTACCACATCCGCGAGGCCGGCTCGACGGCGGCGCAGGAGATCGCCTTCACGCTGGGGAACGGGATCGCGTACGTGGAAGCTGCGCGGCGCACGGGGCTCGAGGTCGATGCGTTCGCCGGACGGCTGTCCTTCTTCTTCAACGTCCACAACAACTTCCTCGAGGAGATCGCGAAGTTCCGCGCCGCGCGCCGGCTCTGGGCCCGGGTGATGAAGGAGCGGTTCGGGGCGAAGGACCCCCGGAGCCAGATGCTGCGCTTCCACGCCCAGACGGCGGGCTCGACCCTCACCGCACAGCAGCCGGAGAACAACGTGGTCCGGGTTGCGCTGCAGGCGATGGCCGCGGTCCTGGGCGGCGCGCAGTCGCTGCACACCAACAGCAAGGACGAGGCGCTGGCCCTTCCGTCCGAGGCGGCGGCGAAGCTCGCACTCCGGACGCAGCAGATCATCGCCCACGAGACCAGCGTGGCGGACGTGGTGGATCCGCTCGGTGGCAGCTACACGCTTGAGCGTCTGACCGACGAGCTCGAGGCCCGGGCGGACGCCTACCTCGCGAAGATCGACACCTTCGGAGGAATGGTCGAGGCGATCGCCCAGGGATACCCGCAGCAGGAGATCCAGGACGCGGCCTACAAGGCGCAGCGCGCGCTGGAGACGCGCGAGTCGGTGGTGGTGGGCCTCAACGAGTTCCGCGAGGACGAGCCACCGCCGGAGGGCCTGCTCCGCGTCAACGAGAGAGTGGAGCGGATGCAGGCGGAGCGGCTCGCGGCGTTGCGAAAGGAGCGCGATGGCGCGTCGGTGCAGCGGCGGCTGGACGCGGTCCGGGCCGCGGCGAAGGACGAGCGCCAGAACCTGGTGCCGCTGATCCTCGACGCGGTGAAGTCGCTCGCGACGCTCGGAGAGATCTCGGACGCGATGCGGGACGTGTTCGGCGAGCACCGAGAGCAGGTGGTGCTCTAGGCCGCTCACACACCGGGTGGCGGGGCATGCCGCGCCCCGCCACCCTCTCGCCTACGCGGTTGCCTTTCCGATCACGCCGAACAGCGGCGGCTGCGTGCCCGCCACGGCGGCCTCGGCATCGGCCACCGCCGCACGCACCCGGTCGCCCTGGGCCCGCGCCACACGCGCCAGCGCCTCCCAGGCCTCACGGGCCGCCGGGAACAGCGTGGTGACTGCCTCCGCCAGCGCCCGCGCCCGCTCGAGCTGCGCGGTCGCCACCGCGAAGCGCACCATCGCCAGGTGCGCCTCGAGGTCGGCCTCCCCCGCCTCCACGAGCAGCGTGTACAGGCGAGGGACGTCGGCGTCGTCCGCGGCCCTGCCCGGATCGGCCAGCGCGGCGCGCAGGCGTGCCGCCACGTCGTGGAACGCGTGACGCACCGGCAGCGCGAGCGGGTCTGCCCTCACTGCCTTCTTGAGCTCGTCGAACGCCATCTCCAGCCTTCCCGTCCGGTCCAGCAGACCGGCCAGCATGTAGTGCACGTACGCGGACACGACGCCCAGCTTCTGGGCCTCGGCCATCACTTCGCGGAACAGCTTCTCCGCGGCTTCCGCATCTCCCCGGTCATCCAGTGCCCTCTTCACCTTTGCCAAGAGGGCCTCCAGCTTCGTTCGAGTCAGCATGTCGGACCTCCAGACGCGCCCTCGTGGAAAACGTCACTGCGCAGCGGTCGCCCCTCCACGCGGGGCGGGCACGGGCCCGGGTGGGTGGAACGTCCGGTGCAACGGTCGCGGCGAGACAGCGGATCTCCGCCCTCATGCGGAGCTCTCGCATCCGCACGCACCGGTTCCGCTCGCTGCGAGACGTCACCCGCCGCGAGTCACCGGTTCACCAACGTCCTGTGGTCAGTGCCTCGTCGACTGAAAGCTCGGGAGGCGCATCATCGGTGGCCTCCTTTCGAGCACGGGCAGCCCCGGGGCCGGGGAGCTGCGGCGCGCGGTGATGCCAGAGTGCCGGGCAAGCTGTCAAACGGCTGCGGAAGTGCTCGAAACGCCGGGCTCTGTGCGAAGGTCGCCGTCCCCGAGGGGAACCGGAGAGCTCGATGGACGCACCGCTGTCCCGCGGTGAGGATGTTCGGATTCGATTTGCCTGGCTTCCGCGGCCGGGGACGGTGCGCTTCCACCTGATGCTCGCCGCGGTGGCGCTCCTGATCCTCGGGCCCCTGGGAGGCGTCGCGGCCGCGTACATGAGCTTCACCCTGGGCGTCTTCGTCCCGGGTCAGATCCTCGCCGGCATCCTGGGGAGTGTCGTCACCTATCCGTACGGCGCGGAGGGACGACACGGCGCGAACTACATGCAGACCATGGCCGCGTCCGTCGCCTCCCTCGGCGCGATGGCGGTCCTCATCCAGGCCGCGGTGTGGCTGGGAATGGCGATGCCGCCGGCGTGGCAGCTGGTGCTCTTCATCACCTGCGTGGGCATGTTCGGCGTCGGCCTGGGGATGCTCTACACGCCGGTGCTCGTCGACCGGATGAAGCTCGACTACCCGTCCGGTCACGCGGTCGCGAACATCATCCGCGCGCTGACCAACAAGGCTCTGTTGAAGCGTTCGGTGCGCAGCCTCGGGACCGGCGCCGGGCTGGGCGCTCTGGGCGGATGGCTCATCGACCGCGTGGCGTGGATCGGGGCGAGCGGCCTGTCGATGTCCAACGTGGGCGCCGGGCTCATCGTCGGATCGCGCATCGCGGTCCCGGCCTCGGTCTTCGCGATCATCGGCGCGCTGCTCACCCCCTGGCTCCGGAGCAACGGCTGGCTGGGAGCGAACGAGCCCTTCCGCCGCCTGGGCTTCCTTGTGGGCCTGGCCTCGATCCTCGGGGCGGCGCTGGTGGATCTGACGGTCATCGCGTTCCAGACGCTGGCGCGCGTTCGCGCTGCGGCCGAGACCTCGACGGAGAACGTGCCCGACCGGGGGAGGTTCCCCACCCGGATGCTCGTCGGCTGGGTGCTGTTCTGGGCCGCGGCAGTGACCGTGGTCGCCACCGGCCTGATGCACCAGCCGGCGCGCTACATTCTCTTCGGCCTGGGGCTGAGCATCCTCTTCGTCTTCGTCAACGGCATCTCCACCGGGATGACCGACCAGAACCCCATCTCCAGCGCGTTCGTCGTCTCGGTGCTCCTGATGTCGGCCATGGGCCTGCGCAATCCGATGGTCGCGATGACCTCGGCGACGGTGCTGATCATCTGCAGCTCGGTCGGCGTGGACATGCAGCAGGACCGGTCCACCGGCGCGCGCCTGGGCACTGACCGACGGGTCCAGTTCTGGTACCAGATCCTCGGCATCGGCGTGGGCGCGGTTCTCTGCGTCGTGCTGGCCCGGATCTTCATGAGCGCCTATCCGGTGCTGGCGCTGAACAGCTTCGACCACCCCGAGGCGAAGGTCGGCCAGTGGCAGTCGGCGATGACCTACAAGCTGGTCGGGGCCATCCGGGGGCTCGGCCATCTTCCGATGCACCAGCTCGTCGCCCTCGAGGCCGGGTTCGCGCTCGGGCTGGTCATCGAGACGCTCCGCAAGGTGCTGCGCGCCAGCGCGAGGTACCGGGCCTTCGTCGCGCGGCCGGGCGCAGGTCCTGCCGTCGGCTGGACGATGGACGCGGTGGTCCTGCCGAGCCCGTATGCCTATGCCTTCGGGACGTTCGTCGAGCTGCTCACCGCGATGTGGTGGGGCGCCGGAGGCATCCTGTCCTCGGTGTGGAACACGCTGGCACGACGCTCCGGGCCCGCGGACCGTGCGGCGGCGGACGAGCTCCCCGCGGACATGTCCACCACCTCGCTGGTCGGCGGCGGGCTCATCGCAGGCGAGGCGCTGTTCTACCTCGCGCTCGCGCTCATCGGGCTCAGCGCGCTCGTCTGAGCGCTACTTCGGCGCGATGCGCGCGCGCGCCCAGCCAGCGAGCGCGGCTGCCGGTGCCATGAGGGCGACCGCCGAGAAGTCCAGCCAGCGCGGATTCGACCCCGGCTCTATCCAGGGATGGATCGTCCCGGAGATCGCGATGAGCACGGCGACCACGAGCGCGTGCGTCAGCGGCCTGCGAGGGGCGAGGCTCGCCGCGGTCAGCCCTCCCAGCGCGGCGAACACCGCCCCGTAGGCGATCGAGCCGGCGACGAGCCCGACCGTGGTCGGAGCTCCCGGGTGCTCGGCCGCGGCGCCCCGCGGCATGTAGGAGCCAATCACGAAGATTCCGAACCCCAGGGCGACTCCCAGGATGCTGCGGATCCAGTCCATGTGCCGCCGTTCTATCGCGACGGGACCCCGGGACCGAGCCGGACTAGAGTCGGCGGCGGAAAGGGGGGCATCGATGCACCGACCAGTCGCGAGGGCCATCGTCGTCGGGTTGCTGCTCGGCAGCGCGGCGCGGGCCGACTCGGGGTGGAGGGAGATCCGGGGTCCGCACGTGTTGCTCCGCACCGACCTCGGCTCGGGGGCGGCGAAGGAAGCGGCGCAGGCCGTCGAGCGCTTCCGGGCGCAGATCATCGCCGCCGCCTGGCCACGCGCCGCGCTCCCGGCCGCGGACCGGGTCGAGGTGACGGTCTTCGGCAACGGGCTCGACTTCGAGCATCACTTCGGCCGGAACATCGCAGGGGTGTTCTTTCACGACGTGCCGCCCTTCGCCGTCATGTACGGCCATCCGGACAAGTGGGAACACCGGGGAAGCCTGGCCACGCCGGAGACCACCTCCATCCTTCGACACGAGCTGGTCCATCACCTCGCGGCGAGCATCTACCGGCGCCAGCCCCGCTGGTTCTCCGAGGGGCTGGCGCAGTTCCTCGAGACGGTCCGCACCGGGGAGGACGGGAAGACCGTCGTGATCGGCGCGGCCAACCTCGAGGCGATGCAGAAGTACCGCTCGTTCCGCAGCCTGCGGGTGGCAGATGCGCTGGCCTGGTCGGGTCAGCTGGACGCAATGCCCGAGGCCACCGTGCACGGCCTCTACGGCCTGAGCTGGGTCATGGTGCACTGGCTGTTCAACGAGCACCCCGAGCAGTTCGACCAGCTGCAGGGGCTGCTGGCCAGGGGGATCGACCCGGACAAGGCCTGGAAGGTCATCGTCCCTGGACTGAAGACCGCGGACGTCGACATCGCCATCAATCAGTACGTGGCCCACGGGAACTACAAGGAGTACCTGGCTCCGTTCACCGAGCCC
Source organism: uncultured Myxococcaceae bacterium (assembly GCA_964507515.1). Classification (GTDB taxonomy): domain Bacteria; phylum Myxococcota; class Myxococcia; order Myxococcales; family Myxococcaceae; genus RPRB01. Next base: position 13,561 of record CAZDSB010000185.1, on the reverse strand, counting down.
CGACCGCCGCTCGAGGAGCTTCCGCTGACCGAGGCGGACGTCCACGCGGAGCGAGCGAGGGTTGCGATGGCGGCGGCGCGATCCACCTCGGACCGCGCCGGTCACCAGAGGGAGGCGCAGGAGGAGCTGGCGACCGCCCTGAAGATCGACCCCGCGGACGCGAACGCGCTGGTGCTCCGGTTCCGGTCCGCGTCGCCCTCGGACCGACCCGCCATCGCCCGGCAGCTCACGCAGGCCCACCCCGAGGACGGGCGAGGGTGGCTCCTCCTCGGCCTCGCGCTTCAGGATGGCCAGGCAGACCCCCGACGAGAGGTGGAGCGAGAGGCGGCGCTCCGGAAAGCGGTCGCGCTGCGTCCCGAGGACCCGACCGCGCTGAACGACCTCGCCCGGTTCCACGTGCAGCAGGGGAAGGCCGCCGACGCCGCGCCTCTCGTCACACGGGCGCTGCAGATCGCGCCGTACGATCCGGACATGCTCAACACGGCAGCAACCGTGCAATCGATACTCGGCCGCTGCTCGGAAGCCGCGGCGAGCATGGCGCGGGCCATCGACGCCCTGCCCGAGGGCGCCTCGGCACAGCGAAGGCGCGAGTTCGAGGGTCGACTGGAGCACTACCGGACCCGCTGCACCTCGGGTGCGGCGACGACCAGCAGCGGGGGCTGAGGCCTTCGACCGGCGGCCCTGCGTGGGGTATGAGTTCCCCGGATGGCGGGCACGCAGATCTTCGTCCGGAACCGGGAAGGCAAGGTGTTCGGGCCGATCGAGCCGTCCACCGTCGAGCTCCTGATCGAGAGCGGCGTGCTCCAGGGGCTGCTCCAGGTCTCGACCGACGGCGAGCGGTACGCGCTTCCCTTCCGGTTCCCGGAGGTGCGCGACTTCTTCCCCCGCCACCTCTGGGGCGACGAGGCGCGCAAGGAGGTGCAGCTCGACGCCGAGGGTTCGCACGCGACGGCCCCCCGGACGGGTCCTCCGGCCGCCGCGCTGTTCGGGGCGCCAGCGGAGGAGCCCCCGTCCGGACAGGCTCGCCCGGACGCGCCACCCGGGGCGGAGGGTTCCACGGCCGACGAGCCACCCGTCTTCGGCGCCGAGGCGTTCGCACCCGAGGGGGCCAAGGCGCCGGGTGACGAGGCGCCGCTGCTCACCGCCGACCCGGGTGAGCCGGCCGTCCCGAGGTCCCCCACGCGGCCGCCGGCTCCCGCGCCCCCGCTCCTCACCACCGACCCGGGTGAGCCGGCCGTCCCGAGCTCCCCCACCCGACCCGCGGCTCCCGCGCCTCCGGTCCTGACGACGGCCCCGACCGACGCACCGGCCGCGTCTCCGCCTCGCGCGCCCGCCGCGCCGGTCCGGCCGCCCCCGGGGAGCCCCTCCCCGCCCGTCCTGACGACCGCGCCGCCGCAGCCGGCCGCGAGCTCGCCGCTGCGCCCCGAGGACGCCTGGTCAGAGGCGGTTCCCTTCGAGCTCGCCCCGCCGGGCGCGTCGAAACCCCCGGCGCGGGCACCCGCCCCGGTCACCTCCACCTTCTCCCTGCTCCGCGCCGACCTCGCGGAGACCAACGCGCTCCGGATCTACGTCCAGGCCGCGCGCGCCGGGGCGACGGGGCTGTTCTTTTTCGACCTCGAGGACCGCACCGCCACGCTCTACATGCGGCGGGGGAATCCCGAGTCGGTGGAGTCCACGCACGCCTCCGACGCCATCGGTCCCTTCCTGCTCGCGCAGCGGCTGGCCACCCAGGAGCAGGTCAGCCGCGCCGAGAAGGAGTCCGTGAAGTACGGCAACGACGTGCTTGCCGCGCTCTTCACGCTCGGGGCGGTCAACCCCGGGCTGGTCTTCCCGGCGCTCGCGCAGCGCGCCGCCGACATCCTCCTCGGCGCGTATCTCATGGCGCGGGGGAGCTTCCGCTTCGAAGCGCTCGAGCTGCCGCCGAGCAAGGTGGTCCCGCTGGGAAATCGCTGGGGGCTGCTCGCCGAGGTCATCCGGCGCGTGCCGCTCCCCGAGCTGAAGTCGCGGCTCATGGACGTCCGGGAGCGACCCGTCGTCCGCCGCGGCGCGGGAGACGCGCTGCCCGATCTCCGCCTCACCGCCCAGGAGACGCGCGCGGCGAGCTACTTCGACGGCACCCGGTCGCTGGCCCATCTCGCCCAGAGCAACGCCGGGGAGATGGACACCATCCTCCGGGTGGCCCTGCTCCTTCGCGAACTGGACGCGGTCTCGTTCCCGGAGGTCGGTCTGCGCGCGCCGCCTCCCTCCGCGGCGCCGGGACCGGAGGCGGCTGCTCCTCCGCCTCCCCGCACGCCCACGCCACCTCCTGCTCCGGCTCCCAGGCCGGCCGCGGCCGCCGCGCCACAGAAGAAGCCCGCGCCCGCGCCAGCCGCCTCCGCACCCCGCCAGCCAGGCCCGACGCCGGCGCTGACCCCGACCGGTCTCGCGTCGATGCCCCAGGTCGATCCCCCGCGCATCGCGCCGATGGCACCGTTGGCGCGCCCGCCCTCACCCGGATTCGCCGTCGAGCTGCGCGAGCTTCAGGCGCGCCTGGAGCGCATCCGCAAGGAGAACCACTTCCAGGTCCTCGGGCTGCCGGACACCGCCGACGGGAGCATCGTGAAGGCGGCCTACTTCAAGCTCGCGAAGCAGTTCCATCCCGACACGGTGCCGCCAGAGGCTCCACCGGAGCTGGCGAAGACGAAGGCGGAGATCTTCGCCGCCATCGGCGAGGCGAACCGGATGCTCTCCGACGACGCCTCGCGCGCCCGCTACAGGCAGACGCTCGCCGAGGGTGGACCGGCCGAGGTCGACGTGCAGGCGGTGCTCCAGGCCGAGGAGACCTTCAACAAGGGGACGGCGCTGGTGCGAGCCCGCCGTTTCCCCGACGCGGTCAAGACGTTCGACGACGCCATCGCCGCCAACCCCCGGGAGGGTGAGTTCTACGCCTGGCGCGGGTATGCGCGCTTCTTCACCTTGCCGGACAAGAAGGTCGCGATGGTCGAGGCCATGCGCGACCTGAACCAGTCGCTCAAGCTCAACGAGCGGTGCGCGCCGGCCCACTACTTCATCGGCCAGCTCCACAAGCTCACCGGGGACGCGGCCGGAGCGCTGAAGCACTTCAAGCGCTGCGTGAGCCTCGATCCCCAGCACGTCGACGCGCAGCGCGAGATCCGCATCGCCACGGGACAGAAGTGAGATGAGCCTGGACGGAAGGCAGCGGCGGAGGCTCCGCGCTCTCGGTCACCACCTGTCGGTCGTGGTGCAGATCGGGCACGAGGGGGTAACCGCCGGGGTGCTCGCCGCGCTCGAGCAGGCGCTCTGGGACCACGAGCTGGTGAAGGTCAAGCTGGCCTCCGAGGACCGCGACACGCGGCAGGAGCAGGCCGAGGCGCTCGCCTCCGGCACCGGCGCCGAGGTGGCCCAGGTCCTCGGACGCACGGTCCTGCTCTACAAGCCGAACCCGGACGAGCCCCGCATCGAGCTCTGACGCTCCCGGGGCCGCGGGTGCGGTGCGTCACGGCTCCCGGTGAGCAGGATCGCCGCCCCCCGGCGTCTCTGACACGGTACCGTCCCTCCACGGGAGGCCCCATGCGAACGCCCCTCGTCGTTGCCGTCCTCCTCGTCTCTGCTCCTCTCCTGGCGGAGGAAGCCGCACCGAAGAAGCAGGCCGTGGTGGGCCGGAAGGTGCGCTTCAACGGTCGATTGCTGGCTGGCCCCGAGCTCGCCACGCTCGAGCAGCTGGAGCGTGGCGGACCTCGGGTGCAGGACGGCGAGTACTGGTACGACGCGCGCACCGGCGCCGCGGGGAAGTGGGGCGGCCCGACGATGACCTTCCTCCCTCCTGGTCTCGCGCTCGGAGGACCGCTCCCGGCCGATGCCTCGGGCGGCGGACGCGGGATGCTCACCGGGGTCTTCGTCAACGGGCGCGAGCTGCATCCGGTCGACGTGATGGGACTCCAGCAGCTCATAGGTCAGGTGCTGCCGGGACGCTGGTGGGTCGATGCCCAGGGAAACTACGGGCTCGAGGGTGGCCCGCCGCTCGGGAACCTCATGATGCTGGCGCGCGCTCGTCAGCAAAGGGGCGGCAGCGGGGGACCGCAGGCCTGGAGCAAGCACTACGAGGGCATCACCCCGGGCGGGAACATGAACATGGCCAGTGACGGAAACACCACCTGCTTCTCCGTCGCCGGGGACACGCGCTGCACCGGGATGCCCCCATGAGGCCGTCGCGCCCCTAGACCGGACGCCCGAGCTCGCGCGCGAACTGCTCCCGCATCGTCGTGGCGACGCGAACGGCATCGGCGCCGGGAGGGAACTCCACTGGGTCCAGCACCCGGATCCGGATGTCCACCCGTGGCGCCATCCACGGCCCGTCCCCCACCACCAGCGCGCGCGTGCCGGTCAGGAGGACCGGGACGAGGGGCACGCGCTCGTCGCGGGCGAGGACGAACGCTCCGGGCTTGAAGTGAAGCAGCGGCGCGCCCGGCGCGTAGGTCCCCTCGGGGAACATCAGCACCGCCATCCCCCTGCGCAGCCAGCGGCGGCACTCGTCGAGCATCGCGCGCGTGGAATGAGGCCGCCCGCGCTCGAGGCGGACGTAGCGCAGCATCGACATCGCCCAGCCGACCAGGGGCAGCGAGAACAGCGAGGCCTTGGAGACGAACTTGAATGGCCGGCGGAGCCCCATGCAGGCCGCGACGTCGGCCAGGGACTGGTGGTTCACGACGAGCACCGACGCGCCCCGCGGAATCCGTTCCCGCCCCTCGACGCGTACCCGCCAGAACGGGTTCAGGTGCAGGTAGGCATGGCAGCTGCCGCAGACGAAGGCGTGGAGCACACGCCGGTCCGGATCGAACGGCGCCGTCACCGCGAAGAGCAAGAACGCGACGACGAAGAGAAGGGGCATGGTCAGCAGCACCACTGCCCAGAACGTGATGGTGACCGCTGCGCTCGCCGGCGACGGGCGCCCGCTCACGTCTTCGCCGCGATGCGCGCACCCAGGGCCATGCCGTAGGCGACCTCGAGGCCCCCGTCCACGACGAGGGTGGTTCCGTTGACGTACCCGGCCGCGTCGGAGAGCAGCCACGCGATGGGGCGGGCGATCTCGTCCGGATCCGCGACGCGCCCCGAGGGCACCTGCGCCTCCACGGTCTCGGTCATCGCGTCCCAGGCCTGGCCCATGTAGAAGCGCGAGCTGTCGGTGTCGATGTACCCGGGGTTCACCGCGTTGACCCGGATGCGGTCCCCGGCGAGCTCGGCCGCCAGGTACTTCACCAGGATCTCCATCGCCCCCTTCATCGCGCCGAGGAACCCGTGAAAGGGCAGCGGCATCCGGCTGTCCATCCCCGAGATGGCGACGATGCTCGCCCCGGCACGCCCTCGCATCAGAGGCACCGCGAGCTGGGCGAGGAGCACGAAGCTCTTCACCGTGACGGCGAAGGTCTTGTCCATCTGGTGGGGCTTCATCGTCATCAGAGGCAGGAACGCGGTGCTCGCCGCGTTCGCGACGACCGCATCCAGGCCTCCGAACGTCTCTCGTGCGCGCACGAGCACCGGCTCGAGCGTCTCCGGCTCGAGCTGGTCCGCCCGCAGGACGAGCGCCCGGCGTCCGAGCGCGGTCACCTCCGCCTCGAGCGAGCGAGCCGCCTCCTCGTCGCGCCGGTACGTCGCCACCACGTCCCAGCCCTGGCGGGCCAGCAACAGGCACACCGCCCGGCCCACGCCGCGGGAGCCTCCGGTCACCAGCGCCACCCGGTTCGCCATGGGTCCTTCGTAGCAGACCGGCGCAATCCCGGGTGCCCCCGTGCGTCTGCTGATCGCGATGGGACTGCTGCATGGACTCTGGCTGCTGGTGGTGGGCGCGCTGGGCGCGGCGACGATCGTCGCGCGCGACCGGCGGGGCGCCCGAGTGCTGACCGAGCTGGAGCCCTACCGCGGATGGATCGGCGTTGGCAGCGCCGTCGTCGGAGCGTGGCGGCTGTTCTGGGTCCTGCTGGAGCTACCGGCGGTCCGCTGGTTCAACCACTGGCTGCTCCGCGCGGTGGACGGGGCGCTGCTGCTCTCGCTGGGGCTCGTGCTCGGCGTGGGCATCTTCCGGAGCTGGCTGAAGTCCCCCGGGGCGCAAGGGACCCTCGACGGGTGGACGCGAAAGCTCCAGCCCTACCGCGAGAAGCTGGGAGTCACCGCGATGGTGCTCGGCGCCTACCTGGTTCTGCGCGCCCTGTTCTGAGCAGGGGCCGGGGGGCTGTTCAACGGCGAGACCACCTGGGGTCGACCGGATGATCGCGCCGCAATCGCGGCCGAGGCCTAGGAGCGACGACGGAGCGTGGCCCTTGTTCACGTGACGGAGGAGCGACAACGGGATCGGCCGCGATGGCAAGCGAGGGAGGGATCGATCCAGGTGGTTTCGGCGTTAGGCTGAGGGCCGCTCCATGTACGTGCTCCGAATCGCCCTGTTCCTGGCCATCGTCCTGGTGGTGGTGGCCGGCGGGCACCTCTATCTGTACCGGCGGATGTTCCGCGACACGACCGACGACCGGCGCATCCGGCGCGCCGGGGCGATCGCGCTCGGCCTGGCGGCAGTGTCGCTGTTCCTGGCCCGGTCTGTGTTCGCGCGGGTCCACACCGGGTGGGGCGACGCGCTGGCCTTCGCCGCGTGGTGCTGGATGGGCGTGGGTCTCTACCTCGGCATGTCGCTCGCGATCTTCCACCTGTGGAGGCGGCTGTCCGGCTGGCGGCGGGCCCGCGCGGGTGCGGAGCCCATCTCGCCCGGGCGGCGACGCTTCCTGGCGCGCGCGGCGGTAGGCGGAGCCGGGGTGGTCGCCGCCGGGTTCAGCGCATACGGCGTGCGCCGGGCGTTCGCGCCGCCTGTCATCGACGAGGTGGCGGTCCGCCTCCCCCGGCTGCCACGGGCGTTCGATGGCCTGCGCATCGTCCAGGTGAGCGACGTCCACATCGGCGACGTGCTGGGCCGGCCTTTTCTGGAGGACATGGTCCGGCGCTGCAACGCGCTCCGGCCGGACCTGGTCGCAGTGACCGGGGACCTGGTGGACGGGCGGGTGAGCGTGCTCGCACCGACGGTGTCCGCGCTGCAGGGCCTGCGCTCCCGGTGGGGGACGTACTTCATCACCGGTAACCACGAGTTCTACTCGGGCGACCTCGAGTGGTGCGCAGCGCTCGCCCGCATGGGTTTGACGGTGCTCCGCAACCGGACCGTCACGCTGCGCGATGGCGATGCCCGGCTGGACCTGGTGGGGGTGGACGACTACGGGCAGAAGGAGCGGCCGCGTGGGTGGGACCTCGAGGCGGCGGTGGCCGGGCGAGATCCGGAGCAGGCGGCGGTGCTGCTCGCGCACCAGCCTCGCGCGGTCGACGAGGCCATCGAGAAGGGCATCGGGCTGCAGCTCTCGGGGCACACCCACGGCGGGCAGCTGTTCCCGATGACCGCGCTGGTGGGGGCGCTGTGGAAGTACTCGGCCGGGCTCTACTCCGTCGAGGGTGCCCACGTGTACGTGCACCGCGGCACCGGCTTCTGGGGGCCGCCGATGCGCATCGGCAGCCCGCCGGAGATCGCGGCGATCACGCTGACCGTCTGACGAAGGTCACTTGCTCGGCGCGGCGGCCGTCTTCGGCGCGATCACCTTCACCACCGCCGTCGAGCCCGGGACCCGATCGCCCTGGAGCGGCTCGACCCGCCCGCCGAGGTACTGGCCGAGGAAGGCCTCGGCGCGGGCGTTGAAGTCCATTGCGTTCTCCGGCCGGGCGAAGCCGTGCCCCTCGTCCGGGTAGAGCACGTAGGTGACGCCGAGGCCGTGCTTCTCGAGCGCGGCGACGATCTGCTCCGACTCGGCCTGCTTCACCCGCGGGTCGTTCGCCCCCTGCCCGATGAGGAGCGGCATCTTGATCTTGTCCGCGGAGAAGAGCGGCGACGCGGACTCCAGCAGCTGCTTGTCCGCCGGGTCGTCGATGTTCCCGATGCGGCGGTTGAACACTGACTTGAGCGGCTTCCAGTAGGGAGGGACGGATTTCAACAAGGTGAAGAGGTTCGACGGGCCGACGATGTCCACGCCGCAGCGGAACACGTCCGGGGTGAACGCCGCCCCCGCGAGGGTCGCATAGCCGCCGTAGCTTCCGCCCATGATCGCCACCCGGTCCTTCTGCGCCACGCCCTCCCTGACAGCCCAGTCCACCGCGTCGAGCAGGTCGGTCTGCATGTCCTTGCCCCACTGGCGATTGCCTGCGCTCATGAACTTCTTTCCGTACCCGGTGCTGCCGCGGAAGTTGACCTGGAGCACCGCGTACCCGCGATTCGCGAGCCACTGCGCGTAGGGATCGAACCTCCAGTGGTCACGCCCCCACGGACCGCCGTGGACGAACAGGACCATCGGACCGGCGGTGCCGGCTCCCACTGGCCGGGTCAGGTAACCGTGCAGCGGCAGGCCGTCGCGCGCCGTGAGCTGCACCGGCTTCCGCTCCGCCAGCGGGGCCGACTCGAGCTTCGGCCGGTCGACGAAGAGGAGTCTTCCCTGGAGCGACGTGCGGTCGAAGGAGAAGTACCGGGTGGGTCCCTGCGCATCCTTGAACTCAACCACCCAGGTCCGATCGGCACGGTCGCGCGAGACGACGGTCGGGAACCCGCGCGCGATGTGCTGAAAGACGTCGAAGTCCTTCTTCACCGTCGGCTCGAGGAGGGTCCAGGTGGGGAGCCCCGCCTCGAACACCACGCCCTCGACGATGTGGCGCGTCGGATGGATGGAGACGTCGGTCGGATCGACCTCCGGGTTCGACGCGAGGACCTTCTCCGGTCCTCCGGAAAGCGCACGCTGAACCACCCGGGCGGTCGGCGCACCGGCGCTGCTGACGTAGAGGACGCTCTTGCCGTCGGCGGTGAGGTCGAGGAGCTCCACCGTGTCGTCCGGGCCTCCGCGGGTCAATGACCGCCAGGGCCCCTTGGGCGAGTCGCGGACGAGGAGCTCCTCCCCTCCGTCCGACCGCGAGGCGACGCCGGCCTTCACCACCAGGTCGTCCGTGGCCGCCCAGGTCGTCACCGTCCCCGGGTTCTTCGTATCGAGCGTGACCGCGCCGCTCCGGAGCTCGATCCGGTGCACGTCCATGCGCGCGCGGTCCTGCAGGTTCAGCGCGACGAGGATCTCGGAGGGGCGGCGCGGGCTGTCAGCGACGAGCTCGGCGTGCACCGCGTCGAAGGGCGTCAGGTCACGGACCTGCCTCGACTCCACGTCGACGCCGTACACGTGCCAGTCCTCGTTCCCCTTCACGTCCTGGAGGTAGAGGAGGGTCCGGCTGTCCTGTCCCCACTGGAACCTCCGGATCGGTCGCTGGCGGTCGGCGCTCATCGCCGTCGCGTCGTCCTTCCCGAGCGTCTGCACCCAGACCTGGAGGACCCCTTTGTCCGGCTGCAGCCAGGCGAGCCGCTTCCCGTCAGGGGAGAGCGCCGGCTTCGTGCGCTCGGGATTTCCGAAGAGCGCCTCGCGCGGGATGAGCGGTGTCTCGGCACGGGCCGCGACGGCGAGAAGGAGGACGGCGGGGGCGAGCCAACGCACGGGGGGCCGGGACATGGGCTCCCGTGTTCTAGCCCAAGACCCCGTGCCAGGTCGTTGCGCCGACAGCGGAGTCTCGTCTAGGGACGGGAGGAGAATGGACCGGAAGCGGCGCTGCGGCTGGGTGACGAACGATCCGCTGTACATCCGGTACCACGATGAGGAGTGGGGCCGGCCGGTTCACGACGACCGGACTCACTTCGAGTTCCTCATCCTCGAGGGCGCGCAGGCCGGACTCTCATGGTCGACCGTGCTCCGGAAGCGTGAGGGGTACCGGAAGGCATTCGACGGGTTCGAGCCGGCGCGGGTGGCCCGCTTCACTCCGGCACGCATCCAGGCGCTGCTGCAGAACCCAGGAATCATCCGGAACCGGGCGAAGGTCGCCTCGGCAGTGGAGAACGCGCGGCTCTTCCTCGAGCTTCAGCGCGAGCACGGCTCCTTCGACGTCTTCGCCTGGAGCTTCGTGGGGGGCAAGCCCATCCGGCGGCGGCCTCGGACGCTGAAGGACGTCCCGGCGACGACGGCCGAGTCCGACGCCTTCAGCAAGGCACTCCGGGAGCGCGGCTTTCGCTTCGTCGGGTCCACGATCATGTACGCACACATGCAGGCGTGTGGCCTCGTGGACGATCACGTCCAAGGGTGCTTCCTCGCGAAGCGCCGGTGAGACTCAGCCGCCGCTGTCGCTCTTCGGGGCCTCGTCGGACGGCGGCGTGCCGTGGCTCGACGTGCCTTTGCTGGGGGCGCCCGAACCGCCCTTCCCTGCGTCGTCGGACGGCTTGCTCACGTCGGCCTGCGCCTTTCCTGGCGCGGTCCCCGAGAAGTTCTCGAGTGACTTGTCGATCTCCTTCGGATCGACCCCCAGGCGCAGCAGCGTCTCGTGATCGGCGAAGCCGGTCGCGGCCAGCCCCTGGCTCTGCTGGAACTTCCGCAGCGCGTCGCTGAGCTGCTCACCCCGGACCTCCTCGTGGACGACGCCCTTCTTCTCGAGCGCGTCGGAGATCTTCTTCTGGGATCCCGGCTCCATTAGCTCCGAGGGCGACGCGGCGAGCGGCGGGTGACCGGGCGGCGTCTTCGGCGTCACCTTTCGCGCGCGCACCGAGGCCTCGCCAGGCTGGGGCGCGGTGGCGTCCTTCACGTCCGCGTTCTTCCCCGTCTGCGTCGTGTGCGCGCAGCCGAGCGCGAGCAGCAAGGCAGATGCCACGGCGAGCTGCACTCTCATTGTCCTGCGCCTCCTGTCCCTCGCGGTTGTTCCTTGGGCAGCCCGGCCTTCTGATCGAGCGCGCTGCCCGCCTGCTCCAGCACGTTCTGCGGCTCCGCTGCTCGCGGCGGCGGGAGGTGCGAGAACGCCGCGCCGATCCCCCGCACGAACGCGTTCCGGAACACTCCGAAGATCGTGGGCCAGAGCTGGATCTGCGGATCGTTCAAGCTCCCCTCGATGGGAACGATGGTGGAGACTGCGTTGCGTCCGGGCACGCGATCCGAGAGCAGATCCACGCCCAGGTTCGCCGCCCAGGCCTTCACCTTGGTGCCGAAGTCGTCCTTCGCGGCCTTGATCTCGGCGTTCTTGATCACCGGCTGGACGGCGCCGGTCAGCTTGCCGGCCTTGCATCCGAAGCGCGCGAGGAGATCCAGCGTGCCCTTTCCGAAGGCGATGTCCGACTTCGAGTCCACCAGGTTGTAGGCGTCCTTCAGATCGAAATCCTTGATCGCCATCTGACCTGCGAAGGTGATGCCCTTCTCGAGCGGATCGGCGGTGGCGAAGAGCGTCGTCTTCCCGCTCTTGTTGAGGACGGCGGTCATCGCGAACGTCGTCGCGCCCTCGGCGTACTTGGGGCGAGTCGCCAGGTTCTCGATGGTCGCCTCGACGTCGTGGATCCAGAGCTTCGGAACGGTGCTGCGTCCTTCCGCGGCCTGCTGTTCCTTGCCCTTCTCGTCCTTCTCGTTCCGGAAGATGTAGGTGAACTCCGAGCTCCGGACCTGCACGCGATGCAGCTGGGCCGGCGCGAGCTGGGTGACGATCTTGGAGAGGTCGGGGATCGTGGACGTGCCCGCCTTCCCCTTCGTCTCCCGGAGGACGAGGTTGCCCTTGTAGATCGAGGCCGCGGCCCGGAGCTTTCCCCGCAGCAGCCACTTCCAGTCGAGGCCGGCGACCGTGTCCTGGGCGTAGAGGGTGGGCCGCGAGCGATCGTGGGGCTCGAGCTTCAGCTTCGTGACGCGGTACTCGAGGGGGATGATCGAGACGTGGGCGTCGTCGAAGCTGCCCACGTACCCCGGAATCGACGCCAGCGCCCGGCGGGTCGCGTAGCGCGCGAGTGGCTGGACCGCGATCGCCAAGGCGACCACGAGCAGCACGACGGACCACAGGACCCACGCCCACCACCGGAAGTACCAGTGCCGAAGATGATGGGCGCGCTCGGCCATGCGTCCCAAGGTAGGTCGCGGGGTTGCGCACGACACCTCGCCGCGGGCCCGCATCCGGAGGCGCGCCGGCGAGCGAGCGGTCGATCGCCGGTTCGATCTCCGTCTCAGCCGCGCGCGACGCGACCGAGGAACTCCACCGCCTGCGCCTCCGCCCAGAAGCGCGGCCGGAACAGGCTGCCGGCGAGAAAGCCCACGTGCCCGCCGCGCCCCGTCCTGAGGATCTGCACCGCCGGGTTCGGGCTGGACGCGGGCAACGTCTCGACCGGAACCATCGGGTCGTCCTCGGCGTTGATGCAGAGCACCGGTCGCCGGATCCGGTCGAGCAGTGGCCCGGACGAGGCACGCGCGTAGTAGTCGTCCGCGTCGCGGTAGCCGTTGCTCGGCGCGGTGAACGCGTCGTCGAACCCGTGGAACGTCCGCGAGCGGCGCACCGCATCCGCCGACAGACCGCACGCCGGGTGAGCGCGGAGCTTCCGCAGCGCCTTTCGCCTCAGCGTGCGGAGGAACTCGCGACGGTAGATCGCACCGCTGCCCCACGGTGCATCGAGCGCCCGCGCACAGGCCGCGAGATCGAAGGGCGTGCTCACCGCCACGCCCGCGTCGATCGGAGACGCATCTCCGGTCTCGGCGAGGAGCTTCAGCAGCGCATTGCCGCCGAGGGAGAAACCGATGGCGAACAGCGGTCCCTGGACACCGGCCTCGCGGATCCGGCCGCAGGCGAAGCGGGGGTCCTCGGTCTCTCCGGAGGAGTAGCTCCGCAACGCGCGGTTCGACTCGCCGCTGCAGCTTCGCCAGGCCATCGCCACCGCGCCCCACCCCCGGCCGGCGATCTCGTTGAGCGTCGCACGCACGTACCCCGACCCGGGGGTGCCCTCCAGACCGTGCAACACCAACACGTGCGGAGCGGCCGACGGCGCGTCGAGCCAGTCGAGGTCGAGGAAGTCCCCGTCGCGGGTGTCGATGCGCTGGCGGCGCATCCTCGGCGGACGTGGCCGGCGGAGCAGGTGGGCGAGGAGCGTCTGCCGCTGCGGACCGGCGGCGCCCCACGCCGGTCGGAACGGCTCGGACGGCACGAAGGGCTGCGCAGCCGGGGCAGTCGCTCGGGTTGATCCTTCGCTTCGGCGGGCCGGCGCGACCGGCACGGACGGCGCTTCCTGCGAGGTCATCTCCGCTCCGGGACGCGCGCGTCGGGGGCCGGAGGCGCGGCCGTCGACACGGCGCCCGCGTCCACGGCCTGCACCGACTCGAGGGCGCCCGCGACCGCGGAGACCTCGCCCGAGAGCGTGTCCAGGCTCTGGCGCAGCCGCTCCGCCGCGGCCTCCTCCTGTCCCGCCTCGGCGGTGGAGCGGACCGCGAGGACCTGCGTGTGCAGCCCCTCGAGCGTGTAGAGCAGCCGCGTGCGCTCGGCCTCCAGGCGCGACGCCGCGGTGAGGAGCGTGGCGCGCTGGCTCCGCTGCTGATCCAGCGCCTCCAGGGCCTGCCCGAGTCGCTGCCGGGTCACGGCGTCCTGCTCCGCCGCCAGGCGACGCTGGAGCGAGTCCCGCTCCGACTGGAGCCGGGCATCGTCCTCGGGGCGGGCGAGGGCGCGGATCTCCCGCTCG
>CAZDSB010000184.1:0-14350 GCA_964507515.1 uncultured Myxococcaceae bacterium | reverse complement strand
GCCGTGACCTTCGCAAGCACCGGGCCCCGGGTTACCTGGGCTGTCTGGTACTGCACCGCCGGAGGACGACGCAGGACGCGCCAGGCCACCCCGCCGGCGATCAGCACCAGGACGAGCGCGGAGACCCAGACCCAGAGTCGGCGGCCCGGATGCGGCGCGTCGGGAGTGGTCATCGGGAGATCGTACCTACACCCCGGTTGCGCGGAGGTTAACGACCCTACTTCTTGAGCATCGGCTTCCCCTCGTGGGCCACGAGGAGGTCGTTCATGTCGTTGGCATGCTCCTCCTCCTGGGAGAGCACGCCCTCGAGCATCACGCGGGTGGTCGGGTCCTTGTCTCCGAAGTAGCGGATGAGGTCGCGGTAGTGCTCGATGGCGATCCGCTCGGCCACCAGGTTCTCGCGGATCATGTCGACGAGGGTCTCACCTTCCTCGTACTGCGACGCCGCCCGGCTGGTGAGCCCGTCGGGGTTGAAGTCGGGCTTGCCGCCGAGCTGGTTGATGCGCTCGGCGATGAGGTCCATGTGCTCCTCTTCCTCCTTCGCGTGCTGGGCGAACTCCTCCTTGACGGACTCGCTGGCGAGCCCGGTCGCCACGACGGCGTGCGACTTGTAGCGGAGGACGCAGACGATCTCCGTCGCCAGCGCCTCGTTCAGAAGGGAGATCGCGACCTGCGGGTCCCCTCCGTAGTTCTGGGTGACCGCGCCCATCTCCAGCTTCTCCCGCGCCCGCTTCCGGATCGCGGCGATGTCGGTCGCGAACGTGCCCTTGCTGCCCATGGTCGATGGCCTCCAGAAAATGGATGTGTGAAGGCTGATCCATGCCGCCCGGCGGCGCGCAGCCAAGCGACTTCTGCCGGATCGGCGTTCAGCTGACAGTCGCCCGTGTTGACTGCCGTCGTGCTGCAAATCGGAGGTCGGCGGCGTGCTCAGGCGGACATCACCCGCGCCAGCAGCCAGTAGACCCCGAGCGCGGCGACGGCCGCCGAGGCCCAGCGAATTCCGGCCGGCCACATCCCACGGACGCCCCGCAGCCAGCGGAGGAGCGGCCAGACCAGCGCGACGATCACCAGCTGCCCCAGCTCCACGCCCAGGTTGAAGGTGAGGAGGCTGGGAGCGAGGAGCGCCCGGGGCAGCTCGAGCGCCCGCAGCGCCCCCGCGAACCCGAACCCGTGCACCAGCCCGAAGCCGAAGGTGAGGCGCCACCGGTGGCCGATGGCCGTCCTCACCCGTTCCGGCGAGAGGGGCGCACGGAGGGAGCGGAGGTTCTCCACGCCCACCGCGACGATGCTGAGCGCGATCAGCGGCTCGACGAGCCGGGGCGGAGGGACGACCCATCCGACGGTCGCCAGGGCCAGGGTCACCGAGTGAGCAACGGTGAACGCGGTCACGATTCCCACCAGCTGGCGGAAGCTCCCGCCGAGCAGGAGCACGCCGATCAGGAAGGCGATGTGGTCGCTCCCCTGAAAGATGTGCTCGGCCCCGAGCCGGAGGAATCGTCCGGCGCCGGCCCACGCCGATGGCTGCGCCTCGACCTCCATCACCGGAGCGCTCGCACGGGCGGTCCGCTGGACGGTGACCCCCGGAAGACGCAGGAGCGCGACGTGCAGGTGGCCCTCGGGAAGCCTGTCGAGGAAGCCGAGCTCCATCCGGAGCTTGCCGGGGGCCCGCGGGCACTCGAACGTCGCGGTGACGGCGACGCCGTCCTCCTGGGCCGGGGCCACCGAGGAGCCGGCCAGGGCGCACGAGGCCCCATCCGCGCTCACCTGGATGGTCCGGGCGACCTCCTCGGGCCGCAGCACGTCGAGCTCCGCGCGGGCGAACTGGAGCACGGCCTGGACGCGCCGCCCATCGACCGTGACCTCGCCGGTGGAGAGGCGCAGCGCGTGCGCGCCGGCCGCCCCGGGGAGCAGCACGCCGAGGAGCAGCAGGCGGAGGGGGCTGCGCGACGCCATGCCCGGGAACCTACCGGGTCCGCCGGCGGGCACACCGGGGAGATTTCGCTTGAATCCGGTGGCCCTGCTCGCCCGTAGTTCGCCCGGGAGACCCGGATGCGCCCCACCCGACGCACGCCCGCGCAGCGACGCAGCGACGCCGCCCCGCTGGCGCTCGTGCTCGCCGGCTGGGCGCTCGCGGTGGCCCCGGTCGCGCACCCGCTGCTCGCCCACGGCGTGCCACTCCTCCGCCTAGCCGCGGACGAGGGCTGGGTCCAGCACGACGCCGGAGGTCACGACGGGCGAATGCCACCGCACCCGGCCGGACACTCTCACGCGCCGGGGGCCCCCGAGCATCTCCAGCTTCCCGTCCTTGCCGCCGCGACGGCGCCAGTCCTCGAGACGGTCCTGCTCGGGGTGCCGGCCCCGCCCTTGCCCGCGGGCCTTGCGCTCGCGCTCCCCCGCCGCTGGTCGCAGGAGCAGCCGCAGGCGCCGTGAGCGGCACGGGAAAACCCGTGCCTGCTTCGTCCTGCTGACCGTTCCACACCCACCGCGAGGGAGTGATGTCGAGACCCGTCGGGACGAGCCTCGGGCTCGTCCTGCTGCTGTCCACGTCCGCGAACGCCCAGTCCGCCACCGATCCGGTCGACCTCGCCCCGGAGGCGGGCGGAGGCGGATCGTCGCGGACGAGCCGGAACCCCGCACCGGTGCCACCGGTGATGGGCGAGGAGATCGAGGTCGTCGGGCACTACCTGAACGAGGTCGGCACGTCGGACTCCGCCAGTGCCGGCACGTACACCAGCGAGCTCATCGAGGATCGCCCGCTGCAGCGACCGGGCGAGGTGCTGGAGCTCGTCCCCGGGCTCATCGTCACCCAGCACAGCGGAGCGGGGAAGGCGAACCAGTTCTTCCTGCGTGGGTTCAACCTCGACCACGGGACCGACTTCGCCACCTACGTCGAGGGAGTTCCGGTGAACCTCCCGACCCATGCCCACGGCCAGGGGTACATGGACCTCAACTGGCTCATCCCCGAGCTGATCTCCCACGCCGACTACTGGAAGGGGCCGTACTACGCCGAGAACGGAGACTTCTCCTCCGCGGGCGCCGAGCGGATCTACTACGCGCGCGAGCTTCCGCGGACGCTCTTCCTCGGAACGTACGGCTCGTACAACTACGCCCGGGCGCTGGCGGCGCTGTCGCCCGAGGTCGGCGGCGGACGGCTCCTCTTCGCCCTCGAGGGAGCGCACGAGGATGGTCCGTGGGAGGTCGGGGAGGCCTTCTGGAAGGTCAACGGCGTGCTGCGATGGACGCGCGAGCTGGGGAGCGGAACCCTGAGCGTTCTCGGCACGGGATACTGGGGCCACTGGATCGCGACGAACCAGGTCCCCCAGCGCGCCGTCGACTCGAGGGAGATCGGCCGGTTCGGATCCCTGAGCCCATCCGACGGCGGCTGGTCCCACCGCTTCAATCTCTCCCTGGCGTGGGAGGGCGAAGCAGCCGGTGGGCGACTGCGAGCGCAGGTGTACGCGGTCAACTCCGGGCTCGAGCTCTTCTCCAACTTCACCTACTTCCTCGACGATCCCGTCAACGGTGATCAGATGGAGCAGATGGAACACCGGTGGTTCGAGGGCACCTCGGGTCACTGGACCTGGAACTCGACGATCGACGGCGTGGACGTGTCCTGGGAGGCTGGCTGGGATGCGCGGCTCGATCAGATCGACCCACTCGGTCTGTTCTCCACCGCCGAGCGGACACGCCTCTCGACCGTCAGCGTCGACAAGGCGTTTCAGGCCAACGGAGCGCTCTGGGGCCAGGTCGGAGCCCGGTTGACACCCTGGTTCCGCGCGTTGCTGGGACTCCGCGGAACCGCGTACTACTTCGACGTGAAGTCCAGCAACCCGCTGAACTCGGGCACCGCCACCGCCGGGCTCCTGCTGCCCAAGGCGACGCTGACCTTCGGCCCCTGGGCACGCACCGAGCTCTTCGCCAACTTTGGAGAGGGGTACCACTCCAACGACGCTCGCGGGATCACCGCGACCGTGGACAGCAGGACCGGCCAGCCCATCCCCCGGGTGACGGCGCTCGCGAAATCGTTCGGAGGCGAGGTCGGGGTCAAGACGGAGATCGTTCCTCACCTCCAGAGCTCGCTCGACGTCTGGATCCTCTACCTCGAGTCGGAGCTGGTCTGGGACGCCGACCGGGGCACGACGGCGCCATCGGCGCCCACGCGCCGGATCGGCGTGGAGTGGGCGAACAGCTACCAGCCATTGCCGTGGCTGCTGTTCGACCTCGACGTCGCCTGGTCACAGGCGGTCTTCACCGGAGACGACTCGACCACCGGGGAGCTGAAGGGACAGCCCGTCCCCGAGGCGATCGCCTGGACCGTGGCGGGTGGCGTCACCGTGCGTCAGCTCGGTCCATGGTCCGCGAGCCTCTTCGTTCGCTACTTCGGCCCGCGGGTGCTCTGCACCGAGGGCACCTGTGGCGGAAGCGGTGGGCCCGCCAACGCGACGCCCATCTCCTCCAGCTCGAGCACGGTCCTGAACGGCCAGGTGTCGTATCAGCTGACGAAGAACGTCAGGCTGACCCTGGAGGTCCTGAACCTCCTGAACCTCAAGTCGAACGACACCACCTACTACTACCAGTCGCGGCTGAAGAATGAATCGCCCGCTCAGTACCCCGACGGGATCTTCGACTACATGGTCCACCCGTCCGAGCCGATCCAGTTCCGGGGCACGGTGAGCGTCCGCCTCTAGGATTTGCCTCGCCCCCCTGCTCAGACGTCCTCGGCCGGGAGCTGACCGCCGCCCACCAGCCCGAGCAGGAGCACCAGGATTCCGACCACCCGCTCGTTCCACACGGTGCCGTCGCGGATGTGCGGGAGCAGCGCGCTCTGGATCAGGATCCACGCGCCGATGGCGGAGATCCCCCAGTGCAGGCGCGGCTGGCGGAGCGCCATGATCGATAGCGCGATCACCAGCAGCCCCAGGATCCAGTCCAGGCTCCCCACCGCGACCAGGTGGTGCCAGATGAGCGCGGACATGAAGAACCACGCCCCGAGGATCATCGTGCTGTACCGCGCCCAGAGCCCGGGGTCGAACGTCCGGAGCCCGCGTTGTGCCGTCGTCATGCCCTGACCTCCGACGGCACGTAGGATGCCACTCCTTGGGCTCCCAAGCACCTCCCAAGTGAAGCAGCCCTCGACCCCCCGCCGCCTCCCCCAGTACGGGTCAGGTGTCCTTCTCGGGAAGCTCCCCTCCGGCGACCAGACCGAGGAGGATCAGCAGCGTCCCGCACACCCGCTCGTTCCAGGCGGTGAGGCCGCTGGCGTGGGGGAGGACGAAGCTCAGGACGAGGATCACCGCCCCTAGCCCCGAGATGGCCCAGTGCCGCCGGGAGTGACGAAGCGCCACGTACGCCGCGCCGATCACGAGGAGGGCGAGGATCCAGTCCAGGCTCCTCACTGCCATCCCGTCGTGCCAGACGAGCGAGGACATGAAGAACCACGCCCCGACGAGCGCCGCGCCGTAGTGCGCCCAGAGCCCGGGATCGAACGCTTCGTCGTGATGATGCTGGGTCGTCGCCATCCGCCAGACCTCCATCCGGAGTGCGATCGGCCATGCTGCGCCTCCCCTCCAGGGCTGCCAACGCACGGCGTGTACGGGTTCAGCCCTTGTGACCCCGGGACCCCAGCCGGCGCTCCCGGGCGGCAATGGCCGCCGACGTCTCGCTGTGGCCCTCATCCCTCAGCTTCTTGAACTCGTCCTGGAAGCCCTTGAGCTCGTCATCCGAGGCGTCCTCGAGGGCGGCGAAGGTGTTCCTGGCCTCCCGGGTGCTCCGGATGAGCTCGTCCAGCTTGAGGTGAAGGGCGGTGGCGTCCCTGTTCTGGGTGGCCTGGATCAGGAACACCATCAGGAAGGTCACCACCGTCGTGCCGGTGTTGATGACCAGCTGCCACGAGTCGCTGAAGTGGAACAGCGGGCCGGTGACCGCCCAGACCAGGACCACCAGCGCCGCGATCGAGAACGCCGACGGAGTGCCCAGCCCGCGGGACGCGCTGTTCGCGAACTGACGGAAACCGTCGTGCATCCGCCGAAAGCTACGCACCCTGGCTGGATGGGGGGAGCGCCTCCCGTCGGTCGATGGTGCTTGACCGGGGACGGCCGCACGGAAACGCTCGCTCTTCCCGTGAAATCCCCTCCTGCCTTGCTGATCGGGGTGCTCCTGCTCGCCGGGGTGGCCTCGGGCGCGGACGTCGAAAAGGCAACGTCGAGCCCGTTGGCGCAGGGGGTCATCCGCATCCGGGAGCGAGCGGTCCTCGAGGTCCGGGTGCCCCGCGGCCTCCGCTCACCCGAGGCCCGTGCGCGCGACGCCACCGAGACGCTGGCGCACGTGCTCGACCTGCCCGGACCGGACGTGGTGCGCACCGAGCCACGCCAGGATGCGGTGGCGCTGATGGTGGGCGAGACGCCGATCGTCGAGCTCACCCAGGAAGACGCGACCGCCGCCGGCACGAACGACCTGACGCTCTACGCCGCCGCTGCTGCAAACCGCCTCGACGCGGCGCTCAAGGCCGAGCGGCGACGACTGCAGATCCAGGACGCCGTCTTCTCGTTCTCGCTCGCGGTGTTCGTCACGCTGCTCGCCTTCCTCGGATTTCGCCTGGTGGGGCGGCTGGGGCGACAGCTTCAAGAGACACTGGTCGCCGACCGTGCGCGCTTCCAGGCACTCCGGCTCGGGTCGGTGGAGATCGCCAGCCGGTGGATGGTACGCGGCGGCCTCCGCCTCGGCCTGCTTGCGGGCACCTGGGTGCTGCAGCTGGTCGTCCTCTACGGCTGGGTGCTCACCGTCCTCTCCCTGTTCGGTCCCACCCGCGAGTACGGCGCTCGTCTCACCGGTTCGGTGCTCCGTCCGGCCGCGGCGCTGCTGGGGCGCGCCGGTGCGTCGCTGCCGATCCTGGTGGTCGTCGCGGTCTTCACGGTCGCGGTTGCACTGGTGTTCCGGAGCCTGCGGCTCTACTTCGAGAGCGTCGCCCGGGGAGAGACGCGGCTGCGGTGGGTCTCCCCGGAGCTCGCAGCGCCGGTGGGCACGCTGCTCCGGGGCGCGTTCGTCGTGCTGGCGGTGCTGTTCGCCGCCCCGCTGATCACCGGCGAGGATACCGGTGCGCTCTCCCGGCTCGGCACCGCGGTGCTCGTCGTGCTGGCGCTTGCGGCCGTCCCGCTCCTTGCCTCGGTCGCCGTGGGTCTGCCCACCGTCCTCCGCCGGACCGTGCGTCCCGGCGAGGTGGTGGAGATCGGTGGCCGGCAGGGGCAGGTGCGCGTGGTGACGCTCCTCGACGTCCAGCTCGAGGACGGCGATGGCGCCGAGCTGCGCGTCCCGCACCTGGTCGCCTTCCTCCACCCGAGCCGCGCGCTGGGGGCCGCGCCACGCCGCACCCTCGAGGTACTGGTCGCCAGCGAAGAGGACCCGGTCCGGGTCCAGTCGGTGCTGCTGGAGGCCGCCGGCTCGCACGCCTCGGGCGCCCGCGCCGAGCTGCTCTCGCTCGATGGCCGCGGAGCGCGCTGGAAGGTCTCCGGCATTCACCCCGACCTCGGGCAGCGGGTGGCCACGGCGCTGCGTGACGCGCGCATCCCGCTGGGTCAGCCGCCGTCCGGAGCGCGCGGATGAACGCCCTCTGGGCGCTGATGGGCCTCATCGCTGCGGCCTTCGTCGGCAGCGTGCTGGTGGGCCGTCGGGGCGAGACCCGTCGCGGCCTGGCCTCCGGATCCGAGCCAGTGCTCGCCGGGTTCCTCATCGGCCCGACGATGCTCGGCCTGGTGACCCCGGGGTTGCTGGAGGTGTTCACCCCCCTCGCACAGGTGGGACTCGGCTGGCTCGCGCTCATCGTGGGCCTGGACTACGGCTGGCTGGACCGGCGCCGGATCCCGCTCGGCCGCCGTGTCGGGGGCACGCTGGCCGGGATCCTGACGATGGGCGTCGTGACCGCCGCGACCTTCCTCCTGCTCCGGCGCCTGGAGTCCTCCGGCATCCTCTGGTGGAGGGACACGACGAACTGGATCGCCGCCGGCGGGATCGGCGCGGCCTGCGCCGAGACGACCCGGCACGCGGTGCGCTGGGTGGCGGACCGACTGAAGGCGCGTGGGCCCGTGACCGAGCTGTTGCTGGACGTCGCCGACGCAGACGACCTCGGGCCGTTCCTGGCCTGCGGTGCCCTCTTCACCCTGGAGCCTCCGGCGGGCCTCCGCTGGGCGGCTCATCCGGGCGTTCTCTGGGCGGGGCAGATTGCCCTGGGCGTCGCCATCGGCCTGCTGACCGCGCTGCTGGTCTCGAAGCGATTTCGCTCTCGCTCGCTCTGGGGCGTGCTCTTCGGCACCTCGATGGTCGCCATCGGGCTCGCGGTGCGGGCCGACCTGGCTGTCCTCACCGTCGGGTTCTGCATGGGGCTGGGGCTCAGCGTGGTCTCGGCGCACCGTCAGGCGATCCGCGCGGTGGTGCTCCCGGCCGAGGGCCCGCTCCGGCTCCCGGCGTTGCTCCTCGCGGGCGCACGGATCGACGTCGCCCAGGTCCCCTTCCCCGGGTGGCTGCTCCCGACGGTGCTCGGAGCGCGGGTGCTCGCCAAGGCGCTGGTCGCGGGGTGCATGGCGCTGGTCTCGCGGCCGATGCGGCGGGCCGGAGCGCCCATCCTGCCGGGACTCCTTGCCTGCGGCCCCAACAGCATGAGCATCGGTCTGGCCTTCGCCCTTCGCTTCCCGGGGCGCGTGGGAGACACGGTGCTGGTCTGCGCCGCCGCGGCCACGCTCCTCGGCGAGCTGGTCGCCCCGACCGGCCTGAAGCTGGCGCTGCGGCGTGCGGGCGAGGCGACCACCGACACGGGGCCTCAGCCGGTGGTCGAGGTGGCGACGTGAGCGCGACCGGCGAGCACCGGCGGGGCGTCAACCGCGGCGTCGAGCTCGTCCTGCTCGTGGCCCTAGTGGGACTGATGCTCCTGGCCGCGAGCGCCACCCAGGGGAGCGGCCAGAGCCATGCCCTCGCCGCGCTCGGGTTCCTGCTGCTCGCGGGAACCGTCGCGGCCAACGTGCTCGAGCCGCTCGGGATTCCGCACCTGACCGCGTACCTCCTGACGGGGATGGCGGCCGGACCCTACGCGCTGCACCTGGTGGACCACCAGGCGGTGCAGGAGCTCTCGCCGATCAACGCGCTCGCGCTGTCGCTCATCTCGCTCGCCGGTGGGGCGGAGCTGAGAGTGTCGAAGCTCGTCTCCGCGGCGCGGTCGCTGCTGTGGGCGACGCTGCTCCAGAACGTCCTCGTCCTGGTCCTGATGGCGGGAGTCTTCCTCGCGCTCCGTCCCATCCTCCCGTTCGCAGCGGCGCTCCCGTTCTCGGTGGTGGTCGGGGTGGCCCTGCTCTGGGGAGTCGTCGGTATCACCCGGAGTCCCTCGGCGACGCTCGGGGTTCTCTCCCAGACCGGTGCGAAGGGCCCGCTGGCGACTTTCACCCTCGCCTTCGTGATGACCTCGGACGTGGTGGTGGTGGTGGTCCTGGCCATCGTCTTCACCGTCACGCGGCCCCTTCTGGAGCCGGGCTCCGCGTTCTCGCTGCGCGCCTTCCAGGAGCTGGGTCACGAGGTGGTGGGCAGCATCGCGCTCGGCTCGACGCTGGGCCTGCTGCTGGCCGCCTATCTCCGGTTCGTCGGCCGGCAGCTGCTGCTGGTCTTCGTCGCCCTGGGACTGGTGATGACGCAGGTGCTCGACTACCTCCGATTCGACTGGCTGCTGATCTTCATCACCGCCGGGTTCGTGGTGCAGAACCTCTCGGCGCAGGGGGACAAGTTCCTCGAGGAGATCGAGCGGCTGGGAGAGATCGTCTACGTCATCTTCTTCGCTACTGCCGGTGCGCACCTCGACCTGCCGCTGCTGGCTCAGCTCTGGCCAGCGGCCCTGGCCCTGACCGTTTCCCGGGCGGGGTGCACGTGGGCCGTGTCTCGGCTGTCGAGCCGGCTCGCGGACGATCCACCGGCGCTCCGGCGCTGGGGCTGGTCGGGACTGGTCTCGCAGGCCGGGCTGGCGCTCGGCATTGCGGCAAAGATCCAGAAGGAACATCCCGGGTACGGCGCCGGCTTCGCCGCGATGGCGGTGGCGACGGTGGCGCTGAACGAGCTCGTCGGGCCCATCCTGTTCAAGACCGCGCTCGATCGGACGGGCGAGACCGCCAGCCACGGCGACACGGAGGAGCCCGAACCCGCGCCGAGCGCCGATGCGGAGCGGTCGCTCCCCTGACCGGGAAGTCCCCGCTCGCTGCACGGAAGGGGCCGCCGGACCGCTCGCCGTCGTACGGTGCCGGGATGCTCGCTCCACTCCTGATCGTGTCCGGGCTCACGCTGGCCGCGGCGCCGGATCCGCTCGCCGCGCCCCGCGCCGAGGCCGAGGCGCTCGTCCTCATCCAGCAGACGCTCCAGTGGTACACCGCGACCGTCGGCGAGACGAGCATCCAGGCCGAGACCTACCTGGGCCACGACCGCCTGTTCTCGAAGGAGACCATCGCAAAGTTCCGCAAGGCTGCGAAGGAGAAGGGAATCTCGGCCGACGAGCGGAAAGCGCGCGAGTACTTCCAAGCGTACCTGGCCGGCGAGTACATCACCCAGTCCACCTCGAAGTTCGACGACCGGGCGCAGAACGCCGCCCTTGAGGCAACGGTGAAGCTGCCGTGGATGAAGGACCCGGTTCCTTACAAGCAGCTGGACCTGGTCGTGGCCGACGAGAAGGACGCCGGACGACGGGCGGAGATCGAGAAGGCGCGCTCCGACGTCCAGAAGACGGTGCTCAACCCCATCCTGGCCGAGAAGGAGGCGATGGTGCAGCGCCTGGCGCGCGAGCTGGGGTACCGCTCGTACGTCGAGCTGTCGGAGGAGAGCCGGCGCGCGCAGCTGCGGCCCTTCATGGTGGAGGGGAAGCGCTTCCTGGACGCGACCGACGCGATGTTCAAGGAGCTCCTCGCGGAGGTGGTTCCGCGGGAGATGGGCATGCCCCTGTCTCAGCTCCGGCGCAGCGACTTCAACCGGCTTTTCAAGGGGGCGAGGCACGAGAAGTACTTCCCCGCCGACATCGCAGTCCCCGCGTTCAAGGCGTTCCTCGGCGGGATGGGGATCGACTTCAGGACCGTCGCAGGGACCGAGGTCCGGGTGGACGACGCGATGAACCCGCTCAAGGAGCCACGCGCGGCGTGCTGGGGCATCCGCGTGCCCTCCGACGTCCGGGTCAACGTGAAGCCGCTCCCCGGCCTCGACAGCCTGGGGGTGTTCTTCCACGAGGGCGGCCACGCGGTGATGTTCGCGAACACCACCACCAAGGTGTGGGAGTTCCAGCAGCTCGGCCCGGGGGCGCTGACCGAGGGCCTCGGCGAGACGTTCCGCTACTCATGGGCGGACCCGGTCTGGCTTCGCCGCTACCGGACCTTCGTCCAGGCGCACAACGCGGAGACGAAGCGGAACGACCCGCTGATGTCGGACCAGGACATCCGCGAGCTGTCGCGGCTCCAGGTCCTGTACCAGCTCTACTACCTGCGCCGGTACGCGTACGCGAAGCTGGTCTACGAGTCGGTGCTGCACGGCGGCTCGCCCTCGCTCTGGAAGGGCATCTACGACCGGCCCACGGACGACCCGATGACGGTGTACCGGGACCTGTTCACGACCGCCTACGCGGTGCCGATGGAGGAGTCGGATGCGCTCCGGTTCCGGACCGACGTGGACGACACTTTCTACTCGCTGGACTACGCGCGCTCGTTCGCCCTGGCGCACCTCGTGTCCGAGGGGATGCGCGGCAAGTTCGGTGCGGACTGGTACGGCAGCCCGGAGGCGGGAAAGCTCATCAAGAGCATCGTGGCCGAGGGCAACAAGACCGAGGCCGAGGACGTGGCGAAGCTGTTCGGCGTGCCGTTCGACCTCCGGCCGGCCGAGGCACGGTTCCGGCGACTGGTTGCCGAGACCGCCGCTCGCTAGCGTCTCTTTCGAGCGTCCGGAGCCGGCCTGGCATATAGCTGGCCGTCTTGGGTTCGCACCCTCCGCACGACCATCACCATCATCTGCTCCATGTCCCGGCGTCCCGGGTGGCGCTCGCCGCGGGCATCACCGTGCTCGCGGGTGGCATCGAGCTGTTCTCCTCGCACGCGAGCGGCAGCCTCTTCCTGCTCGCCGACGCGATCCATCTGCTGGCCCATTTGGGAATCTTCCTGGTGCTGCTGATCCCACCGGGCCGGCTCCACGGGGCGAGCGAGGACCTCGGCGCGGTGGCGGTGCTGGTCATCGTCGTGGCGATCGCGGCCTGGGTGGTGTGGCTGAGCCTGGATCACCTGCTCCACCCGTCCGGGGAGCTGCCGAACCCGGCGGCGATGCTGGTGGCGCTCGTGGGGCTGGCGGCGAACACCTGCTCGGCGCTGCTGTTCCGGAAGCCGGCCGAGACCCACTTCTCGTTCCGGGCGGCGCTGGCCCACGAGCTGTCCGACGGGGGCATGACGCTCGGAGGCCTGGTCGGAGCCGGGTGCATCGCGCTCTTCGGATGGCACTGGGTGGATCCGACGCTCAGCCTGGTCATTGGCGGCTGGCTCGGCGTTTGGGCACTGAGATTGCTGGTTCGCCGAGCTATCCGGGGCTCCGAGGTGTTCTTCGAACACTGAGGCGTGCTCCGGGCCTGGGTCCAATCGGGTGTCATCTTCGACCCCGAACGAAGGGCTCCATTCGAAATCGAGATGCACCTGTTGTGTGTGCACGCAACGGATTGTCCGGGCGGTGTCCTGGAAATCGGCTCCAGCCGTCGAGGCACCCATGCGCCATGCCCGGAACTCCACCCTCCTTCCCGAGCTGACGCGGCTGATCACTAAGGCGCGCAGGACGATGTACATCGCCGCGGCTCGCGAGCTCGGTGCGCACGGCGAGCAGATGGCGGCATGGATCGTCGCAGGCCGGCTCCTGGAACGAAGGGCTGCGAGTCAGAAGGATCTGGCGCAGATCACCGGCCAGCACCCGGCGGGCATTTCCCGTCTCCTCGACGAGATGGACCGCCGCGGGCTCACGGCCCGAGCGCTCGACCCGCTGGATCAGCGGCGGCGGCTGGTGACGCTCACACCTGCTGGACGGCGGTGGCATGGGAAGTTGGAACCGCTCGTGCTGCGTGCCGGCGAAAGCGTCCTCGGAGGCCTGGACCCGACCGAGCAGGTCCAGCTGCGGGGTCTTCTCCGCCGGATCGGCGAGCCGCAGCTGGTCGAGCCCAGCCCCGTGAACGGTCCGATGCGCCGGCAACGTGCTCAGCGGCCGTCGCGCGTGTCGTGACGGTGCCGGGCCGCGAACCACGCCAGATAGGCCCCGAGCAGGATCGCGACCGAGAGCCCCGAAACTCCAAGCGCCTGCCAGCTTCCCTGTGGGTAATCTGCCGGGCGGGTCAGCCCGAAGACCGCCACTCCGAGGCAGACGATCAGGGCAGATGTCACGACCACCCGATGCACCGTCGTGAGGCGAACCACCTTCACTCCGGTCCCTTGGGGCGGGGGGCACTGGCCGCCAGGCGCTCCTTGAACACCAGCGCCTCCCGGGTTCCCCGCATCCGGATGAGCGAGCGGACGTAGTAGGCCAGCGCCCACATGTCTCGGTCCTTGTCCGGGAGCACCTGAGGGTCCCAGGCCGGCATCGCCGCCCCGGTCACGCCTGCAACCAGGATCCGGTACAGGTCGGTCAGCTCCGTCCCCGGCTGGATCGATCTCACCGGATTGATCAGGAAATCCGGAGGGAGCAGCTGCACCGTCTTCCCGTCCGGTGCCGTGTAGTCACCCGGCTTCAGCACCGGGAGGTACATGTCGGGACGGAAGTCGGTGGTGGGGTGCCCGCTCAGCTCCTGTGATGCGGCGCTGATCTCCTCGGGGCGCACATAGGCCGGGTGGCAGTTCAGACACTGGGTGAAGCCGTGGTACAGGAGCTTGCCTCGGGCGATGGCGTCGGCCTCCTTCGCCGGCCCCCAGGGGTCCGGCACCGCGACGACCGGGTCCCCGACCGCGTCATCGTCCTTCCAGGCATCGGACAGCGTCTTGAGGTACTGGATGATGGCGCTCAGCTCCCGGTCCGGGACCTCCCAGCCGAGCATCGCCGTCCCGTGGAGGTTGCTCCGGACGATGCGCACCAGATCTTCGTCGCGCGGAAGCTTCTGGTCCTTCACCCCGGCGAACTTGAACTCGCCCTGGGTGAAGTTCCGGGGCGGCGGCCGCAGGCCTTCGGCAGCGGGCCCGTCGCCCTTTCCCTCGTCGCCGTGGCACGCGCGGCAGTACTGGAGATACGCGGTGCGCCCGAGGTTCAGGGTCTCCGCCGGGACCACCTTGCCCGCCAGCTTCATGGGCGCCTTGAAGGGTCGAGTGTCCTTCGCGCAGGCGGCGAGAGCGAG
>CAZDSB010000183.1:0-3066 GCA_964507515.1 uncultured Myxococcaceae bacterium | reverse complement strand
GAGAAGTTCGTCGGCGACGACCCGACGAAGGTCCCGATGAAGATCTTCCCCGGGATGCACTACTCGATGGGCGGCCTCTACGTGACCTTCGAGGCGGGCCCGAACCTCGAGCCGCTCGCCGGCAGCCCGAGGAACCAGGCCACCAGCATCCCCGGGCTCTTCGCCTCCGGCGAGGCCGACTACGCGTACCACGGCGCGAACCGGCTCGGCGCCAACTCGCTCCTCTCCTGCATCTACGGCGGGATGATCGGCGGGCCGGCGATGGTGAGCTACGCCAGGAACGCCGCGAAGGGCTCGGCCGCGGTCCCGTCCGGCGTCTTCGAGGACGCGAAGAAGCAGTGGACCGAGCGCTTCGCGAGCATCGACCGGATGAACGGCACCGAGAACCCGTACGTCCTGGCCCGCGAGCTCGGCGAGGTGATGACCGAGAACGTCACCGTCGTCCGCCGCAACGACCGGCTCCGGAAGACGCTGGAGAAGCTGTCGGAGCTCAAGGCCCGCTGGAGCCGGATCAACGTGCTCGACCACGGGCACAGCAGCAACCGCCCCCTCAGCTTCGTGAACCAGCTCTGGAACATGTTTGCGCTGGGCGAGGTCATCACCAAGAGCGCGCTGCTCCGCGACGAGTCGCGCGGCGCGCACTACAAGCCCGAGTTCCAGCTCCCCGAGCCGAAGACCAAGGACCCCACCCAGGATCCCGACTGGATGAAGGCGTGGAAGGAGCGCCACCAGAAGTGGGCGAAGCTCACCCTCGCCCGGTGGACGCCGCAGGGCTCGGACATCACCTACGAGGACATCCCCACGCCCGTGCTCGACCCCGAGCCGCGCTGGTACGCCTGAGGAACGGGACGCCCATGGACGAAGCCACCAAGGTTGGACCGACCACCGAGAGCCGCCCCGCGGCGGGGGAGAAGTGGATTCCCTTCCGCATCTGGCGGCAGGAGAGCGCCTCCGCGCCGGGCGGGTTCGAGGAGTTCCGCGTGCCCCACCGGAAGGGTGCGAACGTCATCTCCTGCCTGATGGAGATCCAGCGGAACCCGGTGAACGCGCAGGGGAAGGCCACCACCCCGGTCACCTGGGACGCGGCCTGCCTCGAGGAGGTCTGCGGCAGCTGCGCGATGAACATCAACGGCAAGGTGCGGATGGCCTGCTCGGCGCTGGTGGACAAGCTCGAGTGGCCCATCACCCTGGAGCCGATGCGCAAGTTCCCGATGGTGCGGGACCTCGCCGTCGACCGCACCCGGATGTTCGAGTCGCTGAAGCGGGTGAAGGCCTGGATCGAGCTGGACGGCACCTACAACATCGGCCCCGGTCCGAGGCAGAGCCAGAGCGAGCAGGCCCAGCGCTACGTGCTGTCGACGTGCATCACGTGCGGGAGCTGCCTCGAGGCATGCCCGCAGATCACCCAGGACAACGACTTCATGGGGGCGGCGCCGATCAGTCAGGTCCGGCTGTTCAACCTCCACCCGACCGGGGCGATGCACGCCGACGACCGGCTCCACGGCCTGATGGGTCCGGGCGGCATCCAAGACTGCGGCAAGGCGCAGAACTGCGTGCAGGTCTGCCCGAAGGAGATCCCGCTGACCACCTCCATCGCGGCGATGAACCGCGACGTGACCCGGCTGGTGGTGAAGGACCTCTTCTTCAAGGACGACGAGAGCGAGGCCGCGGTCGGCGGTCCGGCCTAGGAGCGCCCGGGGGTGCGTTTCCCGCTTGCCTCGCCCCGGTTTCTGCGTGAGACATGCGCGCCCCCCCGGGCGAACATCCCATGAAGATCCACGAGTATCAGGGCAAGGAGCTGTTCCGGAAGTACGGCGTGCCCACGCCCCGCGGGATCCTGGCCACCAATCCCGAGGAGGCCGAGAAGGCAGCGACCTCCCTCGGAACCCCGGTGGTGGTGGTGAAGGCGCAGATCCACGCGGGCGGACGCGGGAAGGGCGGCGGGGTGAAGCTCGCGAAGAGCCCCGCGGAGGCCAGGGCGGTCGCGTCCCAGATCCTCGGGATGATGCTCAAGACCCACCAGACCGGGCCGGAGGGCCAGAAGGTCAACAAGGTCTACGTCGAGGAGGGGCTTCCCATCGAGCGGGAGCTCTACCTGGGTATGACCCTCGACCGGGCCACCTCCCGGCTCTCGATCATGGCCTCCAGCGAGGGAGGCGTGGAGATCGAGGAGGTGGCGGCGAAGCACCCCGAGAAGATCCTCGTCGAGTCGATCGACCCGGTGGTGGGGCTCGCCGACTTCCAGGCCCGGAAGCTCGCCTTCGGGCTCGGCCTCAGGGGCGACAGCATCGGGAGGTTCGTCGCCTTCACGAGGGCGCTTTACCGCTGCTACGTCGAGACCGACGCCTCGCTCGCCGAGGTGAACCCGCTGGTCGTGCTGAAGGACGGCGCGGTGATGGCGCTCGACGCCAAGCTGAACTTCGACGACAACGCCCTCTACCGGCACAAGGACATCGTCGAGTACCGCGACGTCGCCGAGGAGGACCCCATCGAGGCGAAGGCCAAGGAGTACGACCTGGCCTACATCTCGCTCGACGGGAACATCGGCTGCATGGTGAACGGCGCCGGCCTGGCGATGGCCACCATGGACACGATCAAGCTGGTGGGCGGTCAGCCGGCGAACTTCCTCGACGTCGGTGGCGGGGCGAGCAAGGAGAAGGTCACCGCGGCCTTCAAGCTCATCCTCAGCTCGCCTTCGGTGAAGGCCGTCCTGATCAACATCTTCGGCGGGATCATGAAGGGCGACGTCATCGCGGAGGGCGTGGTCGCGGCGGCGCGCGAGGTCCAGCTCAAGGTTCCGCTGGTGGTCCGGCTGGAGGGGACGAACGTCGAGCTGGGCAAGGAGATCCTCCGGAAGTCGGGCCTGCCGATCATCTCCGCGGACAATCTCCGGCAGGCCGCCGAGAAGGCGGTGGCTGCTGCCCGGGGCGAGAAGATGTCATGAGCATCCTCATCGATGAGAACACCCGGGTTCTGATGCAGGGCATCACCGGCTCGGCAGGCTCGTTCCACGCGGGGCAGATGCTCGACTACGGCACGAAGCTCGTGGCAGGCGTCACGCCAGGG
>CAZDSB010000182.1:0-9383 GCA_964507515.1 uncultured Myxococcaceae bacterium | reverse complement strand
GGCGGGCGTGCCCACGTCGTAGCAGAGTAGAGCAGTCGCGGCCCGTCGTCAGGCCCACTCTTACGCCCCTATTGGCCTTGCGGTGGTCTCGCCGCCCGATGGTTGTCTGTTCGAGTCACGCCGGGGTCGCAGCGCGGTCCGGACCCGTGTAGATCCCGGGCAGATCCAGCTTGGAGGGGAACATGCCCAGGAACCTCGCCGTTCTGCGTGTGGTGCTCGCCCTGCTCCTCGTCTCGCTGCCCGCGAGCGCGAAGGAGACGGTGAAGCTGGCCTTCATCGGACCGCTCACCGGGGGAAACTCCGCCATCGGCCTCGGAGGTCGAAACTCGGCGGATCTCGCGGTGAAGATCCACAACGCCGATCCGAAGGCGAAGTACCAGTACGACCTGGTGGTGCTCGACGACGAGTGCAAGCCGGACACCGGCGTCCAGGTCGCCACGAAGGCCGGTGCGGATCGCTCGATCATCGCCGGCGTGACGCACTACTGCTCGGTCGTCGCCGTCGCCACCGTCGACACCTTCCATCGCCTGGGCCTGCCGACCATCGTCTGGGGCGCCGTCCTGCCCGACATCACCTACGGACACTCCTACAAGGAGATCCACCGCGTGAACGGGACGATGATCAACCAGAACGAGACGGCCGCGAAGCTCATGCTGAAGCAGGGCTTCCGGCGCTGGGTCGTCATCCACGACACCACCGACTACGGGAAGGGCCACGACAAGTACTTCACCCAGTTCGTCACCCCCGGCGGCGGGAAGATCCTCGGTGACTTCGGCGTCACCGCCGATCAGCAGGACTTCACGGCCGAGCTCACCCAGGCCAAGGCGCTGAACCCAGAGGTCGTCTTCTTCGGCGGTCTCACGCCCATCGGTGTCCGCATCCGCGCCCAGATGGACAAGCTGGGCATCAATGCGCAGTTCCAGGGAACCTCAGGGATCGTCAACGACGACTTCATCAAGGCGCTCGGCCCGCTCGCGGAAGGGGTGGTCGCGTTCCGCGAGGGCGCTCCCGCGGAGAAGCTTCCCGGCGGCAAGTTCTTCCTCGAGAAGTACGACGAGCAGAAGTACCCCAACCCGCCCGAGGCGTACGGTCCCTTCGCCTACGCGGCGGCGAAGCTCCTGATGGACACCATCGACAAGGTCGGCCCCGACCGGAAGAAGGTCATCTCCGCGCTTGCCCAGGTGAACAACGTGGACTCCATCACCGGGCCCATCTCCTTCGACGACCACGGCCAGAACACCGTGGCGGCCATCACCGCGTACGTGGTGCAGGACGGAAAGTGGGTCGTCTGGGAAGACAGCGAGTACGCGACCGGGAAGCGCAAGCTGAAGGGGCGCTGAAGCGGCTCGCCGCCGGCCGTGGACCTCCTCGCGCAGTACGTGATGAACGGCGTGATGCTCGGGCTGATGTACGCCCTCGTCGCGCTGGGCTTCACCCTCTTCTTCGGCGTGCTCGACGTGGTGCAGTTCGCCCACGGCGACGTGCTCACCGCGGGCGCCTTCGCCGGGCTCTCCGCCTACGCGGTGGCCGTCCACGCCGGCGTGCAGTCGGCGGTGCCGCAGCTCCTCGCCGTCGTCCTCGCCGCGACCCTGTCGATGGCCGTTCTGGGCGCGGTGCTCGGCCGGACGCTGGTGCTGCCACTGAAGAGCGCTCCACCCCTCAACGTCCTCCTGGCCACGCTGATGGGCGGGACCGTCCTGCGGGAGTGCATCCGCCTGTTTTACCCGGGCGGCTCGCAGCCCCAGCGGTTCCCGGCCCTGCTCCCCAGCGCGTCCTGGTCCCTGGGGCGCTTCACCCTGCGGCTGGACAACGTCCTGATGATCCTCGCCGGGGTCGCGCTGGTCGTCGGGCTCTCCCTGCTCCTCCGGCGGACCCGGCTCGGCCTCCAGATCCGAGCCGTCGCCCAGGACGAGGAGACCGCACGCAGCATGGGCATCGACTTTCGGCTCGTGGTGCTGGTGACGTTCGCGATCGGCTCGGGGCTCGCAGCGTTCGCGGGTGTGATGCACGGCCTGTACTACAACGAGGTGAACTTCGGCTCGGGGCTCCTGCTCGGGATCATCGGCTTCAGCGCGGCCGTCCTCGGGGGCCTGGGAAGCCTCGGTGGCGCGGTGCTCGGAGGATTCCTCTTCGCCGGGCTGCAGACGCTCGGCGCCGTCGCTCTGCCATTCGCCTCCGCCTACAAGGACGTGTTCGCTTTCACGGTGGTCATCCTCCTGATGACCTGGAGACCGACCGGCCTCATCGGAGAACAGCTGGGTGAGCGGGTATGAGCGGGCACCGGCCGGCGCTCCGCGTGCTCTCCGCGCTCGCACTCGGAGCCGTCACCGGAGTCCTGACGTACGGGCTGCTCGCGGCCGAATCGGAGAAGGCGGTGGGCCTGATCCTCCTCGCGGTGGTCGTGATCGTGGCCGCGGGGTTGCGGACCGACGTGCTCCCCCGGCTCGCGCGCAGCGCCGGCAGCGGGCCGCTGCTCGGGTCGGTGGCGCTGGCGGGCGTCGTGATGATCGCCGTCTTCCACGACGACCCCTTCGTGCTGCTCCTCGTCGCGCGAGCGCTTCTGGTCCTCGTCGCCTGCCTGGGGTTGCACGTGCAGCTCGCGGACGCCGGGGTGCCCAACTTCGCCGGCGCCGCGTTCTTCGGGGTCGGCGGCTACACCGCCGCCGTGCTCGGAGCGGGGGAGATCCCGCACCTCCTCGTGCTCCTCGCGAGCGGGGCGATGGCAGCGGCCGTCGGCTCGCTCCTCCTGCTCCCGCTGCTCCGCACCCGCGGACACTACGCGGCGCTGATCACGATCGCCTTCGGTCTCCTCTTCCGCACCTTCCTCGAGGTGAACGAGGGGCTGGGGGGCCCGCAGGGGCTCAAGCTGCCGGGACTGCACATCCTGGGCTTCGCGTTCAACGACGACCGGCAACTGCTCGGGCTGGACGTCTCGGGCTTCGCCTTCTACTGCCTGGCGGCGGGCGTGCTCGCCCTGGCGGCGGTCTGGCTGGTGCGCCGGGTCGAGCGTTCGTGGCTCGGCGTGTCGCTGGACGCGGTCCGGCTGGACGAGACGGCCGCGGCGTGCTTCGGGATCTCGCTCGGGCGATGGAAGATCGCCGCCTTCACCCTGGGGAACGCGATCGTCGGCGTCGCGGGTGGGCTGTCCGCGATGATGGTGGGCTTCATCGCCCCCAACAACTTCACCTTCCAGGAGTCGCTGGTGCTGGTCTCGATCCTGCTCCTCGGTGGGCTCGGGAACCTGGCCGGGCTCGCGGCGGCGGCGCTCATCGTCGTCTGGGTCCCCGAGAAGCTGCAGCCCATCCAGGAGTTCCGGTACCTGCTCTTCTCGGTGCTGGTGGTGCTGGTGCTCGTGCTCCGTCCCGGCGGCCTCGTCCGCCGGCGGGCGCGGCAGGCCTTCGGGAGCGCGCCCGCGTGACCGACACCGCTCCACTGCTGGCGACCCGCGAGCTCACCCGGCACTTCGGTGGGGTCGTCGCGCTCGCCGGGCTGGATCTGGAGGTGCGCCGGGGGGAGCTGCTCGGGCTCATCGGCCCCAACGGCTCGGGGAAGACCACCTTCTTCAACGTGCTGACCGGCATCTTCCCGCCCACCCGGGGGGACATCCTCTTCGCCGGCGCGTCCATCGCCCGCAGCACGCCGCAGGCCGTGTACCGCGCCGGGATCACCCGGACCTTCCAGCGCTCCCGGCTGTGCCTCGAGCTCTCGATCTTCGACAACCTGGCCATCGGCGCACACGGGCGGGTGGAGCACGGATTCACTTTCAACGTCTTCCGGCGGAAGGCCCTGGCCCGGCAGGCGGACGAGATCGCCGCCGCGGGCGCGGAGCTCCTGGAGGTCTTCGATCCGCCGCTGGCCAGGCGGCTCCACGAGCCGATGACCGGCGTGGCGATGATCGACCGCCGTCGGGTGGAGATCTGCCGGGCCCTCATGAGCAGGCCGCGGCTCCTGCTCCTGGACGAGCCGTCCGCCGGGATGACCGCCGACGAGACGACCCGCCTCATGGACGACCTGCTCGAGGTGCGTCGCCGCTTCGGCGAGCTGACCATCGTGCTCATCGAGCACGAGATGTCCGTCATCCAGCGCGTCACCGATCGATGCGTGGTGCTGAACTACGGGCGAAAGCTGTGCGAGGGTACCTTCGCCGAGGTGTCCAGTGACCCGGAGGTCCGGCGGGCATACCTGGGGCTCAGATGACGGGCGCGGACGAGGGGCTGTCCATCGAGCACGTGTTCACGGCCTACGACCGGGCCGACGTGCTGCAGGACGTCTCGATCCGCGTCGAGCCGGGCTCGGTGACCTGTCTCCTCGGCTCGAACGGCTCGGGGAAGACCACCCTCGTCCGCTCCATCCTGGGTCTCACCCCGCCGCGGTCGGGCCGCATCGCGTTCCGCGGGACGGAGCTCACCCGGCTTCCCACCCACCGCATCGTCCGCCTCGGGATCGGCTGCATCCCCGAGGGGCGCCGCGTGTTCCCCCGGCTCAGCGTGCTCGAGAACCTCCAGGTAGCCGCGCACGACGAGCGGCGCGCGGAGATCATCGACCGGCGGCTGGCGCGGGTCTTCGAGACCTTCCCGCAGCTCGCCGAGCGCCGGGGGCAGCTCGCCGGTACCCTGTCCGGCGGCGAGCAGGCCATGGTCTCCATCGGACGGAGCCTGATGTCCTCTCCCCGGCTGCTCCTCGTCGACGAGCCGTCGCTCGGGCTGTCCCCGCGTCTCGTGCAGGAGACGTTCGCCGTGCTGAAGCGGATCCACGACACCGGGGTGACCATCTTCCTGGTGGAGCAGAACGTGCACCAGACGCTGGACATCGCCACCCGGGGCTACGTGCTCACCAAGGGCCGGGTGGTGACCTCGGGCACCGCCGCCGAGCTCCGGGCGGACCCTGCGATGCACGCGGCCTACTTCGGGACAGGCGGAACGGAGGCGCGTCGATGAGCGTGGACCCGGTGACCCTCACCCAGCAGCTCGTGCGGTTCGACACGGTGAATCCCATCAGCCCCGAGCGCGACTGCGCGCACTTTCTGGCCGGGCTGCTGGAGGCAGGCGGCTTCCGGGTGGAGCGACACGAGTTCGCGCCGCGCCGGACCAGCCTCGTCGCGACCATCCACGGCGGGCAGAAGGCCCCGCTCTGCTTCGCCGGTCACCTCGACACCGTGCCCCTCGGGGCCGCGCGCTGGAGCCGGGACCCCTTCGCCGGAGAGACGGAGGGGGACCGCCTCTACGGACGGGGTACCAGCGACATGAAGAGCGGGATCGCGGCGATGACCTGTGCCGCGCTGGATCTGGTCGCCGCCGGCCTGCTCCAGCAGGCGGGGCTGACGCTAGTCTTCGTCGCCGGCGAGGAGACCGGCTGCGAGGGCGCGGCGCACCTCGCGCGGACGCCGCATGCTCTCGGCAAGGCCGCCGCGATGGTGGTGGGCGAGCCCACGAACGGGCAGCCGCTGGTGGGCCACAAGGGCGCCCTGTGGCTGGAGGCGCGGACGCGGGGCGTCACCGCGCACGGCTCGATGCCCGAGCGCGGCGTCAACGCCGTGTACCGGGCGGCGAGGGCAGTCTCCGTGCTGGAGGGGTTCCGGTTCGAGGTTCCGCCGGACCCGCTGCTCGGCCACCCCACGCTGAACGTGGGGACGATCCACGGCGGTCTGAACGTCAACTCGGTGCCGGACGAGGCGGTGATCGGGATCGACGTCCGGACCATCCCCGCCCAGAGCCACCGCGAGGTCCGCGAGCAGCTGGCCCGCGCGCTCGGGACGGAGGTCGAGCTGAGCGCGCGCGTGGACGTGCCTGGCGTGCGCACCGAGGAGAGCGAGCGCTTCGTCCAGGACGTCTACCGACTCGTGGAGCAGCGAACCGGCAAGCGCCCCACGGCGGCGAGCGCGCCGTACTTCACCGACGCGAGCCTGCTCACCCCCGCGTTCGGCGGCATCCCCACCGTCGTCCTCGGCCCGGGTGAGCTGGTCCAGGCGCACCAGACGGACGAGTGGGCCAGCATCCGGTGCATCGAGGAGACCACCGAGGTGTACCGGGAGCTCGGCAAACGCTTCTGCGCTTAACCCTCCTGCCGAGCGAGGGTTCCCGCGTTGCGTGAATGCACGCCTCGGGACCTCCGCCGTCCTCCTCGCAGCGCTCGTCACCGGATGCGGTGACCCGTCCGGCTTCCAGGTCTCGTCCGACGGCAGCCACGGCGTGACGGTGACCGGTTCCAAGGGCCCGACGCCCTTCATCAGCCTCCTCCAGCTGAGTGGCGCCAGCCTGGCCAGCGTGGACGCGGTGTCGTGGAGCATCGAGCCGAAATCCGGCAGCGTCTCGAAGCCGGTGGGCGTCCGCTACGCGGTCGCCGCTCTCCAGCGGCGCGGCTGGGTGGGCGAGAACGCGCTCACCGTTCCGGTGTTCGGCCTCTACCCGGGCGTCGCCAACCAGGTGCAGCTGCACCTCGAGGGCTCGGACGGCTCCCGCCAGGACCTGACGGTGCGCATCAGCACCGAACCCTGGCAGGACCCGCAGGGCATCTACGACCATCCCACCGTCCTCCAGGCCCGCGCCGCAGGGAGCGAGCTCGGGTTCGACTACTTCGCCCTCAAGCCGGCGACGGAATCGGTGGTGGTGATCGACACCGACGGCGAGGTCCGCTGGGTCGGCACCAGCACCCCGTCGGCGGCCACCATCTTCAGCGCGAACGGCTTCGTGGTGGGCAGCCCCACCTCGGCCCAGATGGCTCGCCTCGAGCTCGACGGTCAGGTGAGCGGTGCGCAGCTCGATGACCCCGGGGTCACCGACTTCACCCACAACATCGACCCGGGCAAGACCGGGCTCCTCGCCGAGCTGGATCTGCAGGGCGACGTGGACGCGACCGTCGCGGAGGTCAGCCCCACCGGCAGCGTGCTCGCCGGCTGGAAGCTGGGCGACGTGCTCTCGGCGTACATGACCGCCGAGGGGGACGACCCGTCGCTCTTCGTGCGCCCCGGCATCGACTGGTTCCACCTCAACGCCGCCACCTACGACCCGCGTGACGACAGCATCATCGTCTCCAGCCGCGAGAACTTCGTCATCAAGCTGGACCACGCGACGGGCACACCGATCTGGATCCTCGGCGACCCCACCAAGTACTGGGCGCAGTTCCCCTCGCTGCGCGCGAGGGCTCTCACCCTCGTGGGGGGCGGTTTCCCGCCCATCGGCCAGCACGCCACCTCCATCACCTCCGACGGCCTCCTGATGGTCTTCAACGACGGAACGCCAAGTCTCAACCAGCCGCAGAACGCCCCTGCCGGTCAGGCGCTGAGCGCGAGCGTCGTCTCCGCCTACGAGATCGATCCGGTGGCGATGACCGCCCGCGAGGCGTGGCGCTTCGCTCACCAGCCGGACCTCGTCTCCCAGTTCTGCGGCAGCGCCTACGAGGCAGGAGGATCCGTCCTGGTGAATTACGCGCAGGCGGACAGCGGCGCCACCGTCCGGGTCGTCGGTCTCGACGCCAGCCGGAAGGTGGCCTTCGAGCTCGCCTACGCGAACCACGGGGCGTGCAACACCAGCTGGAACGCCGTGCCCGTGCCCTTCGACCAGCTCAGCTTCGACTGATGCTCACTCGAGGGCGACCTCGAACCCGACGAGCAGCATCTCGATGCCCGGGTTGGGTTTGGCCAGCTTCCCGTTGGAGACGTGCGCGAAGCTCACGACTCCCCTTAGGCCGAGGGACAGCGGAACGCCGAGCTCGACCGAGGATCTGAAGAGGAGGTGCGAGCCGAAGTTTCGCTCTCCATCCACGGTGCGGATTCCGGGCGCGAACCCCGGCGAGAGCGTGATGCCCCAGATCAGCGGGATCTCCAGCAGGACACCTGCGTAGAGATACTGGGTTCCGTCGGTGGACTGGAGGAACCCGCACGTGGGCCGGACCCACCACCAGCGCACGCCGGGACGGAGCTCGAGGTCCACCGCGAGCGCATGCTCCGCGTTCGCGCCGACCCCCCAGAAGCCTCCCTGCAGCGCGAAGTGCGCCGGCTCCGCCCCGGCCGACCAGGGAGAGAGCAGCAGCCCGGTCACCAGGGCTCCGAGCCGCCATCTCACGCCCGCTGGGAACCTCCCCGTCCGACCATTCGATGGCCTGCGAACCTAGCGCGCGGGGAAGCGATCCGCCCTCCTTTTCCGGACCTCTCGTTCGCAGGTTTCGCGAACCTCACGGGAGGAAACACGCATGAAGATGAAGAGACTCTGGCTCTGTGCCGCGCTCGGTGCAGGGGGACTGCTGCTCGGCGCCTGCGCCTCGGACACCGGCTCGCGCTCGGGAACTGCCACCAACACGTCGGGGACCGCGGCGACGCAGCCCGCGCCGGGGACCCAGGCGACGGACAGCTACGGCACGAGCGGGTCGACGACGACCGGTAACACGGGCACCTACGGGACCGGCACCGGCGGAACCGGCAGCAGCGACAACTCGATGACCGGCTCGACGCAGGGCAACAGCACCAGCACCCGGAGCGGGACGAACAACGATCCGGCGACCGGATCGGGCACCAACGGCACGAGCACCACACCGAACTCGCCGCCGCCGCCCAACAGCAACGCCAATCCCCGTCCGCCGCCCACCGGCCAGTAACTCCGGCGATCTCTCGACCGGCCGGGGCGGCTCAGCCCGTCCCGGCTGGCACGGGCAACAGACGGCCGCTGTCGAGGCGGTAGTGCGCGGCCTGCAGCGCCGCCGAGAGCTCGGCATCGTGGGTGACGACGACCTGGGGGATGCCCCGGCCGCGCACCGCGGCGACGTGGCTCGCCACCTCGCGCTTCTTCTCCGGATCGAGCGCGCTGGTCGGCTCGTCCCACAGGAGCGCCGCCGGCCGGCACGACAGGGCGCGGGCGATGGCCACCCGCTGCCGCTCGCCGCCGGAGAGCGACTGCGGCCACGCGTCGACACGGTCCAGCAGGCCGAGGCGCTCGAGCCAGGTGCGTGCCTCGCGCTCCGGCTCGGCCTCTCCCCGGAGGCGAGGCGCGAGCGTGCAGTTCTCGAGCACCCGGAGGTGCGGGAACAGCTCCACCGACTGGAACACCATCCCGACGCGGCCGAGCAACGTCGCGTGACCTCCCGGAGGCACGTCCAGCTCTCCGAGCGCCACCCGGCCAGCGTCGAACGGCTCGAGCCCCGCGAGGCAGCGGAGGAGGGTGGACTTGCCCGAGCCGCTCGGGCCGAGGACGACCGCGACGCTTCCGGCCTCCACCCGGAGGCTCAACCCGTCCAGCACCGCTCGCCCGCGCGTGCCGACTTGCCGCCGGAGGCCCTCGACGATCAGCGCGCTCATCGCGTCACCTCGAGGTGCTCGCCGAGCCGCCGCTCCACGTAGCGGGAGAGCCGCGCGAAGGGCAGCCCGAGCAGCAAGTAGATCGCGCCCACGAGGA
>CAZDSB010000181.1:0-12687 GCA_964507515.1 uncultured Myxococcaceae bacterium | reverse complement strand
CTGGGAGGCGCGACGCAGGTGCTGCACGTCACGGCGCACCCGGTGTTCGCCTCGATGTCCGAGGGCTCCTTGAACGTCTGACCCTCTCCCTACAGTCGTCGCTGGAACGGACGTGGGGGGCAGGGGATGGGCGAGGTGGATCGTTCGAGGCTGGGCTCCGAGGCCGAGGAGCAGTGCGTGGCCTGGCTGGAGCGTGCGGGGTACCGCATCTGCGAGCGGAACTGGCTGGTGCGGGAGGGCGAGCTGGACATCGTGGCAGAGCGGGACGAGTTCCTGTGCTTCGTCGAGGTGCGGATGCGGACCTCGGCGCTGTTCGGTGAGCCGTCGCTGACGGTGACTCGGGAGAAGCAGCGGCGGGTGGTGCGGGCGGCACTCCGCTACCTGCAGCGACGGCCCGCGCCGCGGCGGATGATCCGCTTCGACGTGATGACGGTGCTCGGGCGGGGGCGAAACGCCGTCATCGAGCACCTGCCAGGCGCGTTCGACGCAGGGATGTGAGAGCGTCGTCGCCCGAGACATGCCGGGAACGCTCCATCTCGTCGCGACGCCGATCGGCAACCTGGGAGACGTGACCGCCCGGGCGGTCGAGGTGCTGCGGGCGGCGGCGTTCGTCGTCTGCGAGGACACGCGGCACTCGGGGCCGTGGCTGAGGTCGCTCGGCGTGCAGGCGCCGCTCGTGAGCCTGCCGGCGTTCGCGGAGAAGGAGCGGATGCACGGCATCGTCGCGCGGCTCGAGGCGGGGGAGGACGGGGCGCTGGTGACCGACGCCGGGAGCCCCGGCATCAGCGATCCCGGCGAGGCGCTGGTCGCGGAGGCCGTGAGGGTGGGGATCCCCGTGGTCCCGGTTCCGGGCCCGAGCGCAGTCATCACCGCGCTGAGCGCCTCGGGGCTACCGTCAGGCCGCTTCCACTTCCTCGGGTTTCTGCCGCGGTCGGGGCCGGACCGGACGGCGGTGCTTGACGAGGTCGCGGGGCTGCGTGCGACGCTCGTGATTTACGAATCGGCGCGCCGGCTCGGAGCCACGCTGGCCGATCTCGAGGCTGCGCTCGGCCCGCGCCGCGCGGTGGTCGCCCGGGAGCTGACGAAGATGCACGAGGAGTTCGTGCGGGGAAGCCTGCCCGAGCTCGCGGAGCAGTACCGGGACGAGCCGCCGCTTGGCGAGGTAGTGGTGCTCCTCGAGGGACGAACGGAGGCGGAGCGTTGGAGCGAGGCGGAGGTTCTCGCAGCGATCCACACGGGTCTCGAACGAGGGGAGCGCTTGAAGACGC
The DNA here is from genome assembly GCA_964507515.1 of uncultured Myxococcaceae bacterium. Classification (GTDB taxonomy): domain Bacteria; phylum Myxococcota; class Myxococcia; order Myxococcales; family Myxococcaceae; genus RPRB01. The sequence goes on along the minus strand of CAZDSB010000181.1, from coordinate 11,419 downwards.
TCTCGACGGAGATCGCGAAGCAGGCGGGATGGACGAGTGCCGAGGTGTACCGACTCGGAACGAGGCGACCTCGATGACGTTCCGAATGAGATCCATCAAAGAACTACTGTTCGCGGCTCCCGCTGCCGAGGGCACGGCGATGGATCTCCTCGAGGGGCCGGAAGGCCTGTTTCCCAATCTTCCGGAAAGGGCGTTCAATCAGGACTCGTTCGCGTTGCTCAGCACGCTCGTGGACGGCGTCGATCACCACACTGCGCTCGACCGACTCCAGCCGCTCCGTGAGACTCCCGAGGGCTCGGCTCCGAAGGCACTGCTGTTCGAGATCCCCAGCGATACCCGGGGACCATCTTTCCGCGCTCACCGATACACAACTGACCGCGACCGCCTCAGCGTGGCTCGCGCTCGATCGTAACATCTGGCCAGCCGTTCGATCGACCGTGCTGCTCACCGACCTCCGGGCGTTCGCGCTTCGCTTCAGGTACCGGTCGTGAGTTGTTCTTCTGGCATTTTCTGGATTTCCGGCGCCAGTCCGAGCTCTGAACGAACCTCCGGCGATCACTTCCCCGGCGATGCAGCGGCCGGAGCGCTCGTTCCCGAGGCGACGCCCAGGGGCTGCACCGTTGCTGACGGTGCGACGACCGCCGAGGGCGTCGCAGCAACCCGCGTCGTCATCATCGACCGGTACTTCGCCACCTGCTCCGTCAGCGCCGGCCGGTCCGCCGCGGCCAGGTTCACCTTCTTCGTCGGGTGCACGTCGAACGGATCGAGGACCCGATCCGACACCGACATCAGCTGGTAGTGCAGGTGGGGGGCGAAGCTGTGGCCGCTGTTCCCGCTGTGGGCGATGACCTCGCCCTTCTTCACCTTCGTCCCCACGGTCAGCGTCCGCGGCAGCTCGGACAGGTGGAGGAAGATCGCCTTCATGTGCGGCGCGCCCGACTCCGTCACCTCGAGGCTGTTCCCGTTGCCGCGGAAGAACCAATTCTTCCGGGTGATGGTCCCGTCGAAGGTCGCCTTCACCGGCGTGCCCACCGGCGTCTTGAAGTCCACGCCCTTGTGCTTGCGGCCGTCCTTGAGCAGCGAGGTGATCTGCTCCCAGCTGTCCAGCGGCGACGGGTCGAGCCGCAGCTCGAGGTCGTCTCCGTCCGGCCCGTAGAACCGCGCGAACTGCGCGCCCGCCGGCTTGAACCGGTACGCCTCGAAGGTGCGGTTCATCTTGGCGCTCTGCAGCCGGACCGCGCTGACCAGCGGCTCCTGTCCCGGCTGCGGCTCGTAGACCACCTCGAGCAGGTCCCCCTTCCGGAGATCCGCCGGCACCGCGATCCACCACACCAGGACCCGCTTCACGACCTGGGTGAGCGCCGGGCCGGTCTCGGTTCCGGCTCCCTGCACCAGCGCCGCCTCGAGCGGGCCGTCGATGTGCACCGAGAGCGACCGTGGACCGGCCGGGACCGGCGGCGCCACCGGCGCCTGGGCGAGACCGGGAATGGCCGTCGATCCCGGCGCGGTGACGACCGGCGCCGGCGCGACGACCGGGACCTGCGCCACCGGTGGGGGCGGCGCGGGCCGCCTGCGGTACCAGAGGTATCCGCCCGCAGCGACCGCGAGCCCGAAGAACAGCACCCACCCGAGACCACTCGACTTGCGTCGGGCCGGCTGGCCCAGCACTGGCATCTTCACTGACATCGTTGCTCGTCCGCCTCCACGATCACTCGCCGCCGTCCTCGCGAAGCGAGAACTCCTTCATCTTCGTCTGCAGCGACTTCCGGCTGATCTGCAAGAGCTTCGCCGCGCGGGTCACGTTGCCGCCCGTCTCCTCGAGCGCGCGGGTGATGATCTCCTTCTCCAGCTCGGCGGAGCGCTGCTTGACGATGTCCTTCAGACCCGTCTCGCCGGCGGGGACCGGTAGCACCCCCGGGAGCGGCGCGGGTCCGGGCAGCGGCGTCGCGGCGCCAGGAGACCGCAGAGATTGAGGCAGATCGCCCGCACCGATCAGAGGCCCGTCCGCGAAGAGGAGGGTGCGCTCGATCAGGTTCTCCAGCTCCCGGATGTTTCCTGGCCAGGCGTAGGCCTGGACCAGGGCAAGCGCCTCGTCCGTCATACCCTCGATCCGCTTGTTCAGCCGGCGGTTGTACTTGTCGACGAAGTGACGTACCAGGGTCGGGATGTCGCTCGGCCGCTCCCTGAGCGGGGGAAGGTTGATGGGCACGACCGCCAGCCGATAATACAGGTCCTTCCGGAAGCGCCCCGCCTCGATCTCCGTGTTGAGGTCCCGGTTGGTCGCCGCGATGAGCCGCACGTCCACCCGGGTGGTCTTGATGCCGCCCACCCGCTCGAACTCGGACTCCTGCAGCGCCCGGAGCAGCTTCACCTGCATCTCGACCGGGATCTCGCCGATCTCGTCCAGGAACAGTGTCCCGCCGTCGGCGAGCTCGAAGCGCCCCGGCTTGGACGTCACGGCGCCGGTGAACGCGCCGCGCTCGTAGCCGAAGAGCTCGGACTCGATGAGGTCCCGCGGGATCGCCGCGCAGTTGATGCGGATGAACGGCTTGTCGTGCCGGCCGCTGCCCTCGTGGAGCGCGGTGGCGATCAGCTCCTTGCCGGTCCCGCTCTCGCCGGTGATGAGGACCGTGGAGGGCGTGTCCGCCACCTTGTCGATGATCCGCATCACGTCCTGCATCTGCGGAGACTCGCCGACCAGCGACGGTCGGCCGGTCTCGCCGCGCGCGTTGCGGCGGGCGGTCTCGTGCGTGCGGATCGCCTTCGCGATGACGTTGCTGAGCTCCGTCTGGTCGAAAGGCTTGGTGACGTAGTCGAAGGCGCCGAGCTTGATCGCCTCCACCGCCGAGTCCACCGTCCCGTGCGCGGTGATGATGATCACCGGCACCTCGGGGTCCGCCCCGTTGATGGCCTTGAGGACCTCCATGCCGCCGACCTTCGGCATCACGAGGTCGGTGATGACCGCGTCGGCGCCATTCTTCTGGAACTCCGCCAGGCCCATCTCGCCGTCCTCGGCGATGGTGACGTCGTAGCCGTCCCGTCGGAGCAGCGCGGCGAGCACCTTCCGGAGGTTCGCCTCGTCATCGATGACCAGAACCTTTGCCATGTGGGGCGAGCGGGGCACGATGCGGGCAGAGCGCATGCACGTCAAGAGGAGCCCCTGAGCACGCGAGAGTCATGCCGCCCGTGACCGAGGCCACCGCACCAGCCAGGAGCTCGGGCCGGGGCGCCACGCTCGTGGCGCTGGGCATCCTCGCCTCGCGGCTGATGGGACTGGTCCGCCAGCGGGTCTTCGCCCACTACCTGGGAAGCTCGGCGCTCGCCGGCGCATTCACCGCGGCGCTGCGGATCCCGAACGTCCTGCAGAACCTGTTCGGCGAGGGCGTGCTCTCGGCCTCCTTCATCCCCGTGTACGCGAGGCTCCTCGGAGAGGGCCGGCGCGAGGACGCCGACCGGGTCGCCTCCGCGGTCTTCGGGCTGCTCTCGGTCCTCGTGGCCGTGCTCGTGGCCCTCGGCATCTTCGCCGCGCCCTGGATCGTCGGCGTGGTCGTGGGCGGCTTCGCCGAGACCGGACCCGCGGCCTTCGCCAAGGCCGTCCAGCTGACCCGCATCCTCTTCCCCAGCACCGGCCTCCTCGTTCTGTCCGCCTGGTGCCTGGGAGTGCTCAACAGCCACCGAAAATTCTTCCTCTCCTACGCGGCCCCGGTGGTCTGGAACCTGGCGCAGATCGCCGTCCTGGTCGTCGCCGGCCCGAAGGTGGACGAGGACCGGCTCACGACGTTGCTCGCCTGGGGCGTGGTGGCCGGCAGCGCGCTCCAGGTCGCCGTCCAGCTCCCGACCCTCTGGCCCCTGCTGGGGCGGTTCCGGCCCGCGCTGGAAACCAGCAGCCTCGCGATGCGCGCGGTGCTCCGGGGATTCCTTCCCATCCTCGTCGCCCGCGGCGTCGTGCAGGTGAGCGCGCTGGTGGACACCTATTACGCCTCGCTCATCTCGCCCGAAACGGTCGCGGTCCTGGGCTACACGCAGCTGCTCGCGCTCCTGCCGGTGTCCCTCTTCGGCATGTCGGTGTCCGCGGCCGAGCTGCCCGAGCTCGCGCGCGAGACGGCGCTCGGTCCCGAGGCCTCGGAGCGGCTGCGGACGCGTATCGACCGCGGCCTGGAGCGCATCGCCTTCTTCGTCGTGCCCTCGGCGGTGGCCTTCCTCTTCCTCGGCGACGTGCTCGGAGGGCTGCTCTTCCAGACCGGTCGCTTCGACGCCGCAGACACGCGCTGGCTCTGGTACCTGCTCGTGGGCTCGGCGGTGGGCCTGGTGGCCGGGACGCTGGGCCGGCTCTACGCCTCTGCCTTCTACGCGCTCCAGGACGCACGGACCCCGCTCGCCTTCGCCTCGCTCCGGGTCGTGCTCTCCGCGATCCTGGCCTACGTGTCGGTGCGCTACGGGCCGGGGTGGTTCGGCGTGCCGGTGGAGATCGGCGCGGTGGGCATCACCGCCACCACCGGGTTCGTCGCCTGGCTCGAGTACCTCCTGCTTCGCCGGGCGCTCGCTCGCCGGATCGGGAGAACGGGAATTCCAGGACGCCGGCTGCTCTGGTTCTGGGCAAGCGCGCTGGTGGCCGGAGCGCTGGCGCTGCTCGGCAAGGTGTGGATGACCGCGCAGGTCGGACCGGCCGCCTCGGCGATGCGCTTCTGGGGATGGCAGGTGCTCCCCGCGCCGGCGCTGAGCCCTGTCCTCGTCGCGGTGCTGCTCATCCCGGTCTTCGGCGGTGTGTACCTGGGTCTCACCGCGCTCGGAGGGGTGTCCCAGCTGCGGAATGTCGTCTCCAGGCTGCGGCGCTGACGGAGCGGTCCGCTCCCGTTGCAATCCTCCCGCATCCCCCTTTGCCCCCGGGGAGAGGATGTGCAAAGACCCGCGGCCCTCACCGGGGGCGTGTGTTCCCCGGTCGTGGAGCAGCGAGGAGCATCGAGGTGAGTGACGATCAGAAGGGCCCTGGCCCGGACAAGGGCTTCGGGCCCCGGAAGCCGCGGGCCACCTTCGGGGATGTGATGCTGGGCATCCCCGCGGGCCGTGGCGGAGAACAGCAGGACCGGCCGAAGGGCGAGCGTCGCCGCGACGAGCCCGCGTCTGGTGCCACCCCCGCCTCCGAGCCCGCTCGCCGCGAGCCGAGGAAGCCGGAGCGCCGCAAGCCGCAGGGCCCGATGGTCGTGGTGCGCCGGGCGAGCGGTGTCATCGAGACCCGCGGGGCCGAGGCGCCGGCTGCCGCCGAGGCGACCGCGCCTGAAACCGAGGGGCCCCCGACCGCGGAGGCTGCCCCGGCTCCGACGCCCGCTCCGACCCCGACCCCGACGCCGACCGCTCCGCGGAGCGCGCTCTACGAGGAGGTCCTCGAGGAACAGTCCTTCGCCGAGATGTACGAGGCGCACGCAAAGCAGGAGGGCCCCGGCCACCGCAAGATGCCGCGCGTCGGCGAGCGCGTCACCGGCACCATCTTCCAGCTCGGCGCGGACACCGCGTTCCTCACCTTGAGCGGCCGCACCGAGGCGATGATCGACCTCCGCGAGCTCAAAGACGACGAGGGCATCCTTCGCTTCGGCGTCGGCGACACCGTCGAGGCGCACGTCGTCGAGGCCGGCGCCAAGGGCGTCATCCTCAGCCGCACCCTGAGCAAGGGCTCTGCGTCGCTGGCGATGCTCGCCGAGGCGCGGGCGAGCGGCATGCCCGTCGAGGGCCTGGTCCTGGCGGTGAACAAGGGAGGCTTCGAGGTCGCCGTCGGCGACGCACGCGCCTTCGTTCCGCTGAGCCAGATGGACCTGCGATTCGTGGACAAGCCGGACCAGTACGTCGGCGAGCGGCTGCGGTTCCGCGTCACCGAGGTGCGCGAGCGCAACGTGGTGCTGAGCCGCCGCGCCCTGCTCGAGGAAGAGCAGAAGGCGCTCGCCGCCGAGACCCGCAAGGGCCTCGCCGAGGGCAAGGTGCTGCAGGGCAAGGTCACCGGCGTCCGGGACTTCGGCGTGTTCGTCGACCTCGGCGGCGTCGAAGGCCTCGTCCCGGTCTCCGAGCTGTCGCACGTCCGCGTGGGGCACCCCAGCGAGGTGGTGAACGTCGGCGACACCGTCGAGGTCGAGGTGCTTCGCATCGAGGCGCCGAACCCGCACTCGCCGGACAAGGCCAAGCACAAGGAGCGCATCACGCTGTCCATGCGCTCCCGGCAGGAGGACCCGTGGAAGGCGTTCGCCGCGGGGCTGAAGGAGGGCGACCGGCTCCAGGGCAAGGTGGTGCGGCTGCAGCCCTTCGGCGCCTTCGTCGAGCTTCGCCCTGGCGTGGACGGCCTCATCCACATCTCGGCGATGTCCGAGCGGCGCATCGCGCACCCCCGCGACGTCCTGAAGGTGGGCGAGACCGTCGAGGTCTCGGTGGAGAAGGTCGACCCGGCCGAGAAGCGCATCGGGCTCCGCCTGGTGGTGGCCGGCGCGCCGGTGGGCAGCGGCGTCTCGACCTCGGTGCCCCAGGCCGAACCCGCCCGGGAGAGCGCGCCGAAGCCGCAGGCTGCCCCACGGCCGAAGGCGGGCCAGGTGGTCGAGGGCACGGTGGACCGCATCGAGCCCTACGGCGTGTTCCTGGTGTTTGCCGGCGGCCGGGGCCTCGTCCCGGCGAGCGAGACCGGCACCGAGCGGGGCACCGACCTCAAGCGTCACTTCCAGCTCGGCCAGGTGCTCAAGGCGCAGATCCTCGAGGTGGACGGGAGCGGGAAGATCCGTCTCTCGCTCACCGCGGCGGTGCGTGCCGCCGAGCGGGCGGAGATGGAGGCGTGGCAGCGCACCCAGCGTCCGTCGGGTGGCGGCGGAAAGGGCTTCGGGACTCTCGGAGACCTGCTGAAGAATCGTAAGCTGTAGGCATGTCGGAGGAGTCCAGCGGGCCGGTGGTGGTCGTCACCGGCGCGAGCGCGGGCATCGGCGCCGGGCTGGCGCGTGAGCTCGCTGGTCGTCACGCCTCCCTGGTGCTGATCGCGCGGCGCGAGGAGCAGCTCCAGGAGATGGCGGCGACGCTCGGGACCCCGGTGGAGGTCGTCCCCGGCGACGTCACGCGCCGGCCCGACGTGGAGCGCGTGCTCGAGCGGGCCCTTGCGCGGTTCGGCCACGTCGATGTCTGGGTGAACAACGCCGGGCGCGGCATCACCCGACCGTCGCTGGAGGCGGTCAGCGCCGAGGACCTCGACGTGATGATCCGGGACAACACCCGGTCTGCGCTCCACGGGATGCAGGTGGTGCTCCCGCACTTCAAGGCGCGGAAGCAGGGCGTGCTGGTGAACGTCTCGTCGATGCTCTCGCGCGCTCCCGAGGTCGTCCCGCGCGCGGCCTACAGCGCGGCGAAGGCGGCGCTCAACTCGCTGACCGAATCGCTGCGCACCGAGCTGGCGAAGGACTACCCCGGCATCCGGGTGGTCCTGGCGATGCCCGGGGTGGTCGCGACCGACTTCGGGAACAACGCGCTGGGCGGCGGGCCGGATTCGCGCAGCATCCCCGGAGGCCAGACCGTCGCGGAGGTGGCGCGGATCATCGCCGACGGCATCTTCACCGGGCCGGTGGACCTCTACACCCGGCCGGGAAGCCTCGACCGGGTGCTCGACTACTTCCGGCGCCTCGGGACTCCGCCGGGCTGAACCGCCGGCCCTAGCCCTTCCGGGTGATGACCGTCTCGAGGTACTCGCCCGGGGCGACCAGCGAGCCCTTGCCGGCGACGTTCGTCTGCTCGAGCAGCTCGGTGATCGCCGCGGCCAGTGCCTTCTGCTTCGCCTCGTCCAGCGCGCCGAAGGCCTTGTGGGTGGGTCCGTAGAAGTCCCGGAAGATCTGGATGAAATGCTCGGCTGAGTGGTAGCGGAAGTTGAAGTCGCGCCGCTCGCTCCGGATGGCGGAGGCGTCCTTCCCGAAGATCGCCTGGAGGTGCGGTTCGGTGCCCCACAGCACCGGCGACTTCACGCCCGGGGGCGGCGGGACGAAGGAGCCGACGACCTTGAACAGCTTTCCGATGAAGCCCTCGGGGGTCCAGCTCGCCAGGCCGATGCGGCCACCGGGACGGACGACGCGCATCATCTCGGACGCGGACCGGGCGTGGTCGGGTGCGAACATCACGCCGTAGGTGGAGACGACGACGTCGAAGCTCCGGTCGGGGAAGGGGAGCTGCTCGACGTCCGCCACCCGGTAGGAGACGTTCAGGCCCTCGGCCTTCGCCCGGACCGCGGACTTGTCGAGCAGGGCCGGCACGTAGTCGGTCGAGGTCACCTCGGCGAAGCGACGCGCGGCCGCGAGGGTGGCGTTGCCGTTGCCGGCGGCGACGTCCAGGACGCGCTCACCGGCGCGGATGTCAGCGGCCTCCGCGAGCAGCTCGCCGACGATCTGGAGGGTGGTGCCGATCACCGCGAAGTCGCCGCTGGCCCACGTGGCCTGCTGCTTCTTCTTGATGGCTTCGAAGTCCGGGGACGCTGCGGGGGGCTGGGTCATGGCTGAGGTCATGCTCGTTCGTAAGGACATCGGATGTCGCCAGGAAGAACAGTTCCCCTCGGCGACGCCGATCACCTTGCACTGGTGTGCTCCCGGACGGCTCCTCGTCTGCGCAGGGCCGAGCGGATGACGCCCTGCGGCGAGCCGTCGTCCAGGCACGCGCGAAGACGTACAGCGGTCGTGGATCGCCCGGGTCGGCCCCCCTAGGATGCGGCGGCGCCGCGGGCAACGGGCGAACGGAGGGCACCCGGCTCCGGGGCCCGGGCGGGAGGCAGGATGCCGGCGCCGGACACCTTTCCGCGGCTGCTCCTCGAGCACGCAGAGGCGCGCGGCGACCGGCCCGCGATCCGCGAGAAGGATCTCGGCATCTGGCAGACCTGGTCCTGGAAGCAGGTCCTGGACGAGGTGCGGAGCCTGGCCTGCGGGCTGCACACTCTCGGGCTCCGGCGTGGCGACACCCTCGCCATCATCGGGGACAACCGCCCGCGGCTGTACTGGGCCATGGACGCGGCCCAGGCGCTGGGGGCGATCCCCGTCCCGCTCTACCAGGACGCGGTGGCCGAGGAGATGGCGTTCGTCCTCTCCAACGCCGAGGTGCGCATCGCGGTGGTCGAGGACCAGGAGCAGGTTGACAAGCTCCTGGAGGTGAAGGCCCGCTGCCCGCTGCTGGAGGTCATCGTCTACGACGACCCGCGCGGGCTGCGGCACTACGACCGTGCGGTCCTCCGCTCCTACGACGACGTCCAGGCCGCCGGGCGCGACCTGGAGCGTGGAACGCCCGACTTCTTCGACCGCGAGGTGGAGCAGGGACGGTCGAGCGACGTCGCCATCATGCTCTACACCTCGGGCACCACCGGGACGCCGAAAGGCGTGATGCTGTCTCATCGGAACCTGATCGAGACCGGCCGGGGCGGCATCCTGCGGGAACGGCTCACCGCCGACGAGGAGGCGCTGGCCTACCTGCCGATGGCGTGGGTGGGGGACAACGTCTTCAACTACTCGCAGGGGCACGTGGCGGGGTTCTGCATCAGCTGTCCGGAGAGCCCGGACACCGTCCTCACCGACATGCGCGAGATCGGGCCCACGTACTTCTTCGCTCCCCCGCGGGTGCTGGAGAACCTCCTGACCACGGTCTCGATCCGGATGGAAGACTCGTCGCGGATCAAGCGCTGGATCTACGCGCGCTGCATGGAGATCGCGCGTCGGTGGGGGCCCGCGCTCCTCGACGGAAAACCGGTGCCGCTCGGAGGGCGACTGCTCTACGCGCTGGCCGATCTGCTGATGCTCGGACCGCTGCGGAACGTGCTCGGCTTCAGCCGGGTGCGCATCGCATACACGGCCGGCGAGGCGATCGGGCCGGACCTCTTCAGATTCTACCGGTCGCTCGGGGTGAACCTGAAACAGCTCTACGGGAGCACCGAGACGTCGGTGTTCGTCTGCATCCAGCCCAACGGCGAGGCGAAGCTCGAGTCGGTCGGGACGCCGGCCACGGGGGTCGAGCTCCGCATCTCGGAGCAGGGTGAGGTGCAGGTGAAGAGCCCGGGCGTGTTCCTCGGCTACTTCAAGGCGGAGGCCATCACGGCAGAGGCGATGACCCCCGACGGCTTCTTCCGCACGGGGGATGCGGGCTTCTTCGACGAGGACGGCCACCTCCGGATCATCGACCGGGCGAAGGACGTCGGTCGGCTGCGGGACGGGACGCTCTTCGCCCCGAAGTACCTGGAGAACAAGCTCAAGTTCTTCCCCTTCATCAAGGAGGCGGTGGCCTTCGGAGATCGGCACGACTTCGCGACGGCCTTCGTGTGCATCGACCTCGCCGCGGTGGGGAACTGGGCCGAGCGCCGGAACCTTCCGTATACCGGGTACACCGATCTCGCGGGACAGAAGGCTGTGCACGACCTCATCCGGGGATGCGTGGAGGAGGTGAACGCTGCGCTCGCCGCCGATCCGCGGCTGAAGGGCTCGCAGCTCCGGCGGTTTCTGGTGCTCCACAAGGAGCTGGACCCCGACGACGGCGAGCTGACGCGGACGCGCAAGGTCCGCCGCGGGTTCATCGCCGAGAAGTACGCCCCGCTGGTGGAGGCGCTGTACTCGTCGCAGCCATCGGTGCACGTGGAGACGCAGGTCCGGTTCGAGGACGGACGGACGGGCCTGGTGCAGGCCGACCTTCCCATCCTCGAGGCAACGGTCGTCGAGGATCGGACCGCGCGGAGGGCCGCATGATGCAGGGGAGGGTGCCCGGCCCGTTGCTGCTCGAGGTGCGCGGCGTCTCGCTCAGCTTCGGTGGGGTGCACGCGCTCCGCGAGCTGGACTTCCACGTCAGCGAGGGAGAGGTCTGCGCGATCATCGGGCCCAACGGAGCGGGCAAGTCGAGCCTGCTCAACGTGATCAACGGCGTGTACTCGCCGAGCGCCGGGACCATCGGCTACGCGGGAAAGACCCGGCGCGCGATGCGCCCCCACGACGCCGCCGAGCAGGGCATCGCGCGCACCTTCCAGAACATCGCCCTGTTCAAGGGGATGTCGGTCCTGGACAACGTCATGACCGGCCGGGCGCTGAAGATGCGCCGGGGCCTGTTCTGGCAGGCGCTGTACTGGGGACCGGCGGAGCGAGAGGAGCTGGAGCACCGGGCGCGAGTGGAGAAGATCATCGACTTCCTCCAGATCGAGCACGTGCGAAAGACTCCGGTGGGCAGGCTGCCCTACGGGCTGCAGAAGCGGGTGGAGCTTGCGCGGGCGCTCGCGGCCGAGCCTCGGCTGCTCCTCCTCGACGAGCCCATGGCGGGGATGAACATCGAGGAGAAGCAGGACATGTGCCGCTTCATCCTCGACGCCAACGACGAGCTCGGCGTGACGGTGGTCCTGATCGAGCACGACATGGCGGTGGTGATGGACATCGCCGACCGGGTCGTGGTCCTCGACTAC
>CAZDSB010000180.1:0-4455 GCA_964507515.1 uncultured Myxococcaceae bacterium | reverse complement strand
CCACTCCGTTCGCGCCGGAGGGCATCGATGATCTCCTCGACCGAGCGCCGGCCGAAGCAGCGATCGATCGCCGGCCGGAGCGAGGGCAATCGCGCCTCGCCGGGCACGGTGCTGAACCTCTCCACCACCTCGCGGGCCTGCGCCCTCTCGGTGCCGCGGCGCCATGCCACCTCGCCCAGCGCCCCGGTGAGCGTTTCCAGATCGTCCTGCCGCACGTGGTGGGTGGCGAAGCCGCAGTACAGCGCGTCGGCCGCGCCGATCCGCGCGCCGGTGAGGTCCCCACCCGCGCGGAAGGCTCGGGGGCCGGCACCGCGCAGCAGGAGCGCGTGGACCTCCCGGGTCCGCGGCCCATCCCGCCAGGGCTCGGCTCGGCGGCGCGGTACATCCCGAGGTTCACGGCGTTGAGCGCCTTCGGACGGTTGAGCGTCGCGATGGCCAGGCCGCCGTGACGCTCGAAGAGGATCTCCTCCGTTGCGCTCGGGGTCGTCACGGAGTTCCGCCCAGCCGCGCGGTGAGCGCGCATGTCAGAACACGGGATTCTCTCGGTACGTCCCCCAGACCTTCTTCAGCCGCTCGATGATGTCGCCCATGCTCGCGCCGGCGCGGACCAGCTCGATGGTGACCGGCATGATGTTCTCGTTGGGATCCTTGGCGACCTGCACCAGCTTCTCGAGCAGCCCATCGACCTTCTTGTTGTCGCGCTCGCGGCGGATGCGCTTCAGCCGATCGATCTGCCGCTTCTCCGAGGTGGGGTCGTGGGGGTGCAGCTCCACGTCGAACTTCTCGTCCTTCTCCACGTAGGAGTTCACACCGATGACGGGCTTCTGGCCGTTCGCCTTCCGGACCGCGGTGTCGTACGCGTAGTCGGCGATGTGCTTCTGGAACCACCCCTCCTTGATCAGCTTGATGGTTCCACCGAGCTTCTCCACCTCGTCGATGATCTCGAAGATCTTCTTCTCGTAGTCCGCGGTCAGGCGCTCCACGTAGTACGAGCCTCCCAGGGGGTCGACCACCTGGGGCACGCCGGTCTCGTCGGCGACGATCTGCTGCGTGCGCAGCGCGATCCTCATCGCCTCCTCGGTGGGGATGGCGAACGCCTCGTCCATTCCGTTGGTGTGAAGGCTCTGCGCGCCGCCCAGCACCGCGGAGAGCGCCTGGTACGCGGTGCGGATGACGTTGATCTTGTACTGGGGCCTGGTGAGGCTCGCCGCGGCGGTCTGGCAATGGAACCGCAACCGCATCGACTCGGGGTTCTTCGCCCCGAAGCGATCGCGCATGATCTTCGCGTAGGCCCGGCGCACCGAGCGGAACTTGGCAACCTCCTCGAAGAAGTCGGTCTGGCAGACGAAGAAGAAGGCGAGCCGGGGAGCGAAGTCGTCCACCTTCATCCCGGTCTTCAGCACCTCCTCCACGTAGGTGATGAGGTTGCAGAGCGGGAAGGCGACCTCGTGCAGCGGCGAGCTGCCGGCCTCGGAGATGTGGTACCCCGAGATGTTGATCGGGTTGTACCGCTTCATGTTCCGCGCGCAGAAGGTGATGCAGTCGCGGACGATGCGGACCGACGGGTCGATCGGGAAGCAGTACTCCTTCTGGGCCTGATACTCCTTGAGGATGTCGGCCTGGATCGTCCCCGAGAGCTTGTTCAGGTCGTAGCCGCGCTTCTCCGCGAGGACCACGTACATCGCCAGCAGGATCCACGCGCTGGGGTTGATGGTCATCGACACCGAGATCTTCTCGAGGTCGATGTCCGCGAAGAGCGCCTCCATGTCGGCGACGGTGTCGATCGCGACGCCCTCGCGACCCACCTCACCCTCGCTCATCGCATGGTCGGAGTCGTAGCCCATGAGGGTGGGCATGTCGAAGTCGACCGAGAGACCGGTCTGTCCCTGCTCGATGAGGTACTTGAAGCGCTTGTTGGTGTCCTCACCGGTGCCGAACCCCGCGATCTGCCGCATGGTCCACGTGCGGCTCCGGTACATGGTGGGGTAGGGGCCGCGGGTGAAGGGGAACTTTCCCGGAAGGCCGATGTCCTCCTCGGGGATGTCCTCGATGTCCAGGCGAGTGTAGGTCCGCTTCAGCGGGAACCCGCCGGAGGTGAAGAACTGGTCCTTCTTCTCCTTCTGCCTGGCGAGGAAGGCCTTGACCTCGTTGTTCTCCCAGCTCGCGACTTCCGCCTTCAGGTCCTGATCCGAGCGCTCGTCGTTCATGGATGGGCCTCTCTCGACAGTCCGTCGAGCAGCTGTTCGCCGGCGGCGTAGGGGTTGATCTCACGTGCGGCCAGGCGCTCCGCGAGGACGGCGGTGCGTCCGGCGCTGCTCTCGCGGAAGCGAAGGCGAAGGAGATCCTCGGCGGTCTTGAGCATCCGGAACTCCGCGATCCGGCGTTGCCGCTCGCGTCCCTCGTCCGAATCCTCGAGATAGGCGTGTCGACGTTCGATGGCCTCGAGCAGCTCGTCGAAGCCCTGGCCGTTGAGCGAGCTGGTGGCGATCACCGGCGGCCACCAGCCCTTGCTCCGGTCGCGGCCCTTGGTGAGGCCGAGGGTGAGCATCTGCTTGAGGTCGGTGACGGTGCGGTTGGCCTCGGGCTTGTCGGCCTTGCTCACCACGTGGATGTCGGCGATCTCGAGGATGCCGGCCTTGATCGCCTGGATCTCGTCGCCCAGCCCCGGCGCGGAAACGACCAGGGTGGTGTTCGAGGCGTTGACGATCTCCACCTCGTCCTGACCGACGCCCACCGTCTCGATGAGGATGTACTTGAAGCCGGCCACGTCGAGGATGTCGACCGAGTCCAGGGTGGCTCGCGCCATGCCTCCCAGTGCTCCGCGGGTGGCCATGCTGCGGATGTAGACCCCCTCGTCGCCCGAGAGGTCCTGCATCCGGATCCGGTCGCCCATGATCGAGCCGCCGGAGAACGGGCTCGAGGGGTCCACCGCGATGATGCCGACCTTGTGGCCGAGCTTTCGCAGGCGCTGGGCGAGCACCGAGACCATGGTGGACTTCCCGCTGCCGGGAACTCCGGTGATACCGACGACGTGCGCCTTGCCCGCCATCGCGTAGATCTTGCCGAGCGTCTCCCGGCACTCCGGATCCGCAGCCTCGGCCCGGCTCAGGAGCCGCGCCACCGCCGCCACCTGCCCCTCGAGCACGCGGGGGAGGAGGTCGCGCGATGAGACGCGGCTGCTCATGCCTTGTTCTCCGAGGAGATCTTCTGGTTCATCTCGCGGAACAGGTCCCGGTCGTCCACCACCCGCCGCGCCTTGAAGTCGGTTCGCGGGTAGGTGCCGGCCGCGACCACCTCCACGCCGGCCCGGATGCCGAGCATGGTGTGAACGCTCTTGGCCACCGCCTCCTTGAAGCTGGCAAGGCCGGGCTGCCCCTGCTTCTCCAGCTCCGGAGTGGGCTCGACCTTGATCATCAGCTCGTCCATCACCCCGGAGCGGCTGATGATGATCCGGTGCTCGCCCCCGTATCCCTTCACCCTGTTGAGCGCAGAGTCGATCTCACTCGGGTACACGTTCTCTCCGCGGATGGTGAACATGTCGTCGATGCGGCCGAAGATCCCGTTGGGCAGCCGCGGGTAGGTGCGGCCGCAGGGATTCGCATCGTTGACCCACTGGGTCAGGTCACCGGAGAGAAGGCGGATCATCGGCTGTGACGTCCGCTCGAGGTGCGTGTACACCGGCGTTCCGCGCTGCCCGTAGGGGACCCGCGTATAGGTCGCCGGGTCGCAGACCTCGGTGTAGACGACGTCCTGCCAGCAGAGCATGCCCGGCGTCTCGGCCGAGCCCGCCACGTTCATGAAGGGTGTCATCTCGGCCATCGACCCGCAGTCGAAGACCTTGCCGTCGTACGCGCTCTCGATCCGATCGCGGACGCTCGGCACCGAGGCGCCCGGCTCGCCCGAGAAGAAGAGCCGCTTGACCCCGAAGCTCTTCGGGTCGACGCCCTCCTTGGCTGCGGTCTCGGCCACGAACAGCGCGTAGGACGGCGTGCCGTAGAGGGCCTGGGGCTTCATCTGGTTGAGCCACTGCACCGCGCGCGCCGTCATCCCCGGGGCGCCCGCGCCGAAGGGGAAGCTCTTGCATCCCATGCGCTCGGCGCCGGCCAGCGCTCCCCAGCTCCCCAGGTAGAGGCTGAGGATCGCGGCGATGAACACCATGTCGCCTGGGCGAATCCCCATGCCCCACATGATGCGGGCGTGCGCGTTGGCGATGGCCCGCCAGTCGGCCTGGCTGATGCCGAACGCGGTGGGGCGGCCGGTGGTTCCCGAGGTCCCGTGGATGTGCCAGACCTCGTTCTCTGGCACGCAGAGGTAGTTCCCGAAGGGCGGATACGCTTCCTGCGCCTTGCGAAGGTCGGACTTGGCGATGACCGGGCACTTCCGCTCGAAGTCCTCGAGTGACTTCACCTGCTCGGGGTGGAAGCCCGCCTCGTCCCAGCGCTCCTTGTAGAAGGA
>CAZDSB010000179.1:0-13760 GCA_964507515.1 uncultured Myxococcaceae bacterium | reverse complement strand
GGCCCCGCTTCCAGGTGGTGAAGCAGGCGAACACCGCGATCGCCACCACCACCGGGAACCACCCGCCCTGGACGAACTTGATCAGGTTGGCGACGAAGTACGGGATGTCGATCGCCATGAACGCCAGCGTCACGCTCATCGCCTTCCACAGCGGCCAGTGCCAGGCGTGGACGGTGATGAAGTAGAAGACGAGGCTGGTGATGAGCATCGTCCCCGTGACCGCGATGCCGTAGGCCGCGGCGAGGCGGCTCGAGTGCTGGAAGCCGAGCACCAGCGCGATGCAGGCCACCGCCAGGAACTGATTGACCGCGGGGAGGTAGATCTGCCCCTCGTTCTCGCGGCTGGTGTGGACGATGTTCAGCCGCGGCACGTAGCCGAGCTGCACGGCCTGCCGGGTGAGCGAGAACGCTCCGGAGATGAGCGCCTGGCTCGCGATGATCGTGGCCACCGTGGCTAGGATCACCGAGGGAACGAGCATCGGGCGGGGCACCAGCGCGTAGAACGGATTCGCGCGGGCCGCGGTGTCGTGCAGGAGCAGCGCCCCCTGGCCGCAGTAGTTGAGCAGCAGCGCCGGGAACACCACGCTGAACCAGCTCACCCGGATCGGATGGCGGCCGAAGTGCCCCATGTCTGCGTAGAGGGCCTCGCCCCCGGTGATGGCCAGCACCGCCGCCCCGAGCACCTCGAACCCCCGGAACCCGTTCTCGCGGAAGAATCGCACCGCATACCAGGGGTTGACCGCGGCCAGGACTCCCGGAGACTGGACGATCTCCACCAGCCCGGCCACCGCGATGAAGAGGAACCAGATCAGCATCACCGGGCCGAAGATTCCGCCGATGCGCGCGGTGCCGCGCCGCTGCACCACGAACAGCAGTCCCAGGATGATGCAGGTGATGGGGACCACCAGCGGCTCGGCGGCGCTGGTGGCCACGCTCAGACCCTCCACCGCCGAGAGCACCGAGATCGCCGGGGTGATGACCCCGTCGCCGTAGAGCAGCGCCGCGCCGAACAGGGCCAGGAGCACGACCGCGGTGCGCTGGCGCATCTCCCAGCTCGTTTCGGCGCGGGGGATGAGCGCCAGCAGCGCGAAGATGCCGCCCTCGCCCTGGTTGTCGGCCCGCATGATGAAGCTCAGGTACTTCACCGCGACCACCAGGGTCAGCGACCAGAGCATCAGCGACAGCACACCGAGCACGTTGTCGGCGGTGGGGGTGACCCCGTGCTCGCCGAAGCACTCGCGCATCGCGTAGAGGGGGCTGGTTCCGATGTCGCCGAAGACGATGCCCAGCGCGGCGATGGCGAGCCGGGCTGCCGGCCACCGCTGGTTCGGGGGTTCCCCGGGACTGGACATGCGCTGGCCGACCCTAGCAGCGTCGCGGCTGGAACCAGCCTCGATGAAGACGTATGCGGCCAGGCTCCTGGACTCACTGAACATCCGCTACGAGTTGCGGACCTATCCGGTGGACCCGGACGACCTGTCGGCGATCCGGGTCCCGGAGAAGGTCGGCCTGCCCGCCGGCCAGCTGTTCAAGACCCTCGTCTGCCGGAGAGACCGGGCGGGGGTCTGCCCGGCAGTCGTGCCTGGCGACCGGGAGCTGAACCTCAAGGCGCTCGCTCGCGCTCGGGGAGATCGCCGCTGCGACACGGTCCCGCTCAAGGCGGTCCAGCCCCTCACCGGGTACGTCCGCGGTGGCGTAACCGCGCTCGCCGGCAAGCGCGAGTATCCGGTGGTGCTCGACGTCTCAACCTTCGACTGGCCGATCATCTCAGTGTCCGCCGGCGTGCGCGGGGCGCAGCTGCTGCTGGCGCCCGCCGACTACCAGCGAGTGACCGGGGCGGCCTCGGCCGCGATCGCGCGCGAGGCCTCGAGCTCGCCTCAGGCCTGAGGCGTCTTCGCTGCCTTCTCCGCGGCCTCGTGCGCGGCGATCTCCGCCCGGACCTTCTCCATGTCCAGGGCCTTCGCCTGCGCGACGACGTCCGCGAGGCCTGCCGGAGGAAGGGCACCCGCGGTCCGGAAGAGCAGCACCCTGTCCCGGAAGATCATCAGGGTGGGGATGCTCTGGATCTCGAAGGCCGCGGCCAGCTGCTGCTCCTCGTCGGTGTTGATCTTCCCGAAGACCTCGTCCGGGTTGTCGCCGGCCGCCTTCTCGAAGGTGGGCGCGAACCCACGACAGGGGCCACACCAGGGGGCCCAGAAGTCGAGGATGACGATGCCGCCGGCCTCGACGGTCTCGCGGAAATTCTGGGCGGTGATGGTGCGCGCGGTGCTCATGAATGGCAGAGGTAACTCCCCTTCCCCGCACTTGCAGCGAACGACCGCCCGAGCGGCGCGCGCGGCCGAATTGACTCGATGCGTTAGGGCCCGGAATGGGCCCAATTCTCTTGGCGTATGGGGCGAAACCATCTACAAGCTCGCCTGATTTCCGAGTCAGTGGCCGCGGCTCGGACGACCCTTGCGGAGGGGGTTCCCAGATGAAGAGGTCGCTGCTTCTCGCGCTCGCGGTGTCACTCGCCGCGTGCAGCCCTGACATCGCCAGCTCACCGAGCCAGGCCGACAACTTCGTGGTCGCCGAGTTTGATCCGGTCCACAGCATCATCCCGCTTCCCAACGACCTCGTCTTCCTGGACGCCTCGGGCCACCCGCAGGCGACGCTCCAGGCGCCGACCACCGGCGGGACCGACGCCCAGAACGAGTTCAACCGGGACTACCTGAACCACCTCGACGGGTTCCCGCTCGAGTCGACGGCCTCGACCCTCTTCGACAAGCCGATCGACCTCGCCTCGGTCCAGGTCTACAACGGGACCAACCCCGACACGGCGAGCTTCGCGGTCTTCGACGTGAAGAAGCTCCTTCCCGTCACGAACCTGAACGTCACCGTCTCGGATGCACCCAACGGCGGCCAGACGCTCAACTTCATCCCCACCAGCGGCTACTGGGAGCGTGGCGGCCAGTACGCGGTCATGGTCCTGGGCGGTCCGAACGGGATCAAGGGCAAGACCAGCGGCCAGACGGTGACGCCGTCGCCCACCTTCGCCCTGGTGACCAGCAGCACGCCGCTCATCACCTGCGATACCAACGGGAACAACTGCATCGTCGCCACCGGGGCCATCCCCACCACGGCGAAGGACCCCGCCGCGCAGTACGACCAGCAGGTCGCGGCGGCGAAGCAGCTCGAGGCGCTGCGGGTCAACTACAAGCCGATCATCGACCAGGCGCAGCAGATCGTCTCTGGCCTGAAGCGGACCGACATCGCGCTGGTCTGGACCTTCACCATCACCAGCCAGGCCGAGGTCACCTTCGATCCGGCGCACCTCATCATCCCCTTCCCCAACGACATCCTGAACCCGACCGGGAGCCAGATCGACATCCCGGACGGCAGCGGGCTGCCCCCTGCTCTCGTCGCCGGGCTCAACACCCTCGACGGGTTCTCCACCACCGCGCCCATCCTCAGCGAGAACGGCGTGGGGACCGGGCCGCTGATCGGCGGACGCGTGGATTCATCGACGGTGGCGCTCGGAACCACCGGCACGATGAACTTCCTCGCCGCCGGCGCTGGCTCGGGCGCACTGCCCGCCGGTCCGGTGAAGGCGCACGCCTGCCTCAACTGTCCGGGCATCGTGATGAACCTGCCGGACGGCGGGCCAATCCTCCTTCCCGACGGCGGGCCCAAGCCCGACACGCTGGCGATCGTCCCCGATCTGCCGCTCACCGAGCGCACGCTGTACGCGGCCTACATCACCACCGACCTCAAGGACACGACGGGCAAGAACGTCATCGCCAGCCCCGCGTTCGCGCTGGTCCGCTCATCCGCGCCGCTGTTTGACGGCACCCACAGCACGGTGAGCCTCCTGACCGACGCGCAAGCCGCACAGCTCGAGCCGCTGCGCGCCGGCCTGAAGACGCTCTTCGACCAGCTCACGCTCGGCGGCTTGCCTCGCACCAAGGTGGCGCTCGCCTGGGCCTTCCATACCCAGAGCACGATCACGACGCTGTCCCAGCTCCACGGAGCTCCGCTTGCGGCCCCGGCGCAGACCGCCCTGCCCCTCTGGGTGTTCGAGATTCCCGCACCCGCGGGGGCTCCGAATCCCGGAGGCGTCGTCGGGCACTGGTACATCGGCCAGATCCTGGATCTCTTCGCGCTCACGGGGACGGGCGGCACCATCAACCCGAACACCGCGCAGTGGACCGCGCCGAAGATCGGCTTCGTGATGAGCGTGCCGGCGACGAGCGCTCCGGCGAGCGGCTACCCGGTCACCATCTTCGGTCACGGTCTCACCCGCGACCGGACGGACGCCTTCGGCATGTCCGCCTCCCTCGCGGCGGCGAACAACGTGATGGTGGCGATCGACGAGCCATGGCACGGCGACCGGAACACCTGCACGGGCTTCGGGGCGTTGCTCCTGGCCGGAGGCGCCGACCCCAACTTCGCCAAGGATCAGTTCGCCTGCGTCAACCCCAATCCCCTGGCCCCGACGCAGAACTGCAACGCGGCCGGGCACTGCGAGCTCGCCGACCGCAGCAACGCCGGGCTCACACCCTGCGATCACACGGCGCTCGACGCCGACAAGGCGTGCTTCCTGACGGGGCAAGGACACTGCTCGGCGGACGACAAGTGCGAGGGCGGAGCCTTCGCCACGTCCTTCGGCGGGGTCCCGATCCAGGGCTGGAACCTGATCAACCTCCAGAACTTCTTCGCCACCCGCGACAACCTCCGCCAGCAGGTCATCAGCAACGCCCAGCTCGCCCGCGTCGCCTCGAATGGCGCGACGGGAAATCTCGGGCAGCAGGCCGGGGGAATCACGCTCGACGGCGCGAAGTTCAGCTACGCCGGCCAGAGCCTGGGCGGCATCCTGGGGAGCCTCTACTCGGCCGCGGCGCCCGAGGTGAAGAACGCGGCCCTCAACGTCCCCGGCGGAGGGCTCACGAACATCATTCTCACCTCGCCGGCCTTCGGGCAGCTGAAGACCGCCTTCCAGGGCGGCCTCGCGGCGCAGGGAGTGGCGACCAACTCGCCGCTGTACGACCAGTTCCTCGGCATCGTGCAGTGGATCGTCGACCCTGGTGACCCGCTGAACGCCGGCCCGTACCTGGTCCGCAGCAGCCGGGCGGGAGCGTTCGACCCGGTGACCAACCCGCTCGCCAACAACGGCAGTACCCGCCGCGGGTTCATCCAGTGGATCGATCAGGATCAGGTCGTCCCGAACCCCACGACGGTGGACCTCATCCAGTCGGTCATGGCCGATCCGACCGCCACCGGAGTTCTGGTCAGTCCCAGCACGGCAGTGCCGAACTTCTGGGCGAAGCAGTTCCCGTCCAGCGGGACCCCGGCAAACAACCACGGATTCCTGCTCGGCACGGCGGGCGCGGCCACGGCGCAGGCTGCGCAGGGTGAGATCGCCAACTTCATCGCTGGCGCGGCCCCGTTCTGATCTCCCGGACACCGGAAAGGCACATGCACATGAAGAAGCTCATGTTCGCAGTGATGGGCCTGGCCGCGGTGGCCGGGGGCTCTGCCCGGGCAGCGGGCATCGCCGTCGACCTCCAGTCCGCGCGCGGCGTCGGCATGGCCGGGTCCCTGATCGGCGCGGTGGACGACGCATCGGGCATCTACTTCAACCCCGCGGGCATCGCGCAGGGCCAGGGCCTCGAGGTGGAGCTGGGCACCGCGCCGATCATCCCCTCCTTCACGGTGAAGAACCCGGCAGGACAGGAGCTGAACGGCGTCTCCAACATCATCACTCCCGTCCACCTCTACGCCACCTGGGGCATCAGCGACGAGTGGACGATCGGGCTCGGGATCTTCACCCCGTACGGCCTCAAGGTGGAGTGGGAGCCGGAGTGGGAAGGCCGGGAGATCATCAAGAAGGCAGATCTCAAGATCTACAACATCAACCCCACAGCCGCGTACCGCAATGGCCCGTTCCGGATCGGCGGTGGCATCCAGATCGTCCGGGCGACGGTCGAGCTCACCAAGGACATCAACCTCCTCGACAACGGCTACGTCGGCGTCGACCTCGGCGCCGGTGCCTGGGGCGTCGGCGGCAACGTCGGGATCCAGTACGACGCGGTCCCGAACGTCCTCACCGTCGCGGCGACCTACCGCAGCTCGGTCAACCTCAACTTCACCGGCAACGCGCACTTCGAGAACGTCCCGCCGTCCTACACCGGGACCTTCAAGGACCAGGGCGCAACCACCAAGCTCAAGTTGCCCGACACCTTCGGCTTCGGGATCGCGGTGCGTCCCATCCCCGAGCTGGTCCTCGACCTGGACCTGAACTACTTCGCCTGGCAGCAGTTCCAGGCGATCGACATCAAGTTCGACAACCCGCAGCTCAACACCTACGAGGCCAAGCAGTGGTCGCACAGCTGGAACTACCGGATCGGCGCCGAGTACACGCTCAACGAGCACTTCCAGTTCCGGGCCGGCATCCTCTACGACAAGAACCCGGGCCCCACCTACACGCTGCTGCCTGACATCCCGGATACCGACCGCATCAACGTCGGCATCGGCGGCACGTACCGCTTCGGTGCCTTCCGGTTCGAGCTGGCGTACCAGTTCATCAAGTTCCTGGGCGAGACGAGCACCTACCCGAACCCGAAGTACCAGTACGAGTACGGCGCGACGGCGCACGTCATCGCGCTGACGTTCGGGTTCAAGATCTAGCCCCGGCGTGATTGAAGGGGGCCGTGAGAGAGACTCCGGCTCCCCTTCCCTTTCCGGACAGCCTCTGCCACCGCTGCGCGGCGCCGCCGAGGTACATCCGCGCCGCGCGGAGCACGTTCATCTTCTGTCCGCTGGTGCCCGAGCGGTACCCGCGCCAGCCGGTGCGGGAGTGTCCCTACTTCCGGCCGAAGGACGCCGAGCCCGGGGATCCACGCTGACGGTCCAGCATCAGTGCGACTGCGTGCGGCTGGCCGGAGGGACGATCCCGTTCATCCGGAGGTACTCGACCATCTGCCCGTAGTGGTCGAAGGCGTGGGCCACGCCGAAGGTGGCTCGCTGGAGCCGGGTCGAGGCGCTGGCCGGCGTGAACGGCTGGAGCATGTTCTCCGGCGTGAGCGTGGCTGCCGCGCGATGCCCCAGGGCGAACGAGCTGCGGAGGAACCCGAGGATCTGCGCTCGGGAGCGGAGCTCGGGCGGACCGTTGCCGTCCTTCAGGCCCTCGGGGAGCCGCTCCCCGGCCAGGGGCGACCAGATGAAGTAGTTCGACGCCGCGATGTGCCTGACCTGGGCGGCGAAGGTCCGCACGCCGTCGTAGGTGCTGCCCGGGATGCGAAGCCGCTCGGGGGAGAAGTCGTACCGATCCTCCGGCATCGCCTCGGCGGCGGCGAGGACCTGCTCCTCCACCCGGCTGATGTCCCGGTCCACGGCAGCGGCGAGGGTCGTCGGCAGCGCAGGCCGTCCGGACCCTGCGTCGGCGGAGGCAGCGCCAGCGCTCGAGGCTCCGGTCGACCGGGTTGCCTTCTTCAGCGTCCCCTGCGCGTCCTCGCGGATGACCTCGCGGCGGGGCTCGGTGTCCGACCAGGTGGATGCGGGGGAGGCGTGCGAGTCGAGGAGGGCAAGCGCTGCCTGCGCGTGCTCGCGGGCGAGGTCGGTCCGTCCGGTCGCGAGATACGCGTCCGCCAGATCCGTGCGAGCGTCGGCGGAGTCGGGATGGGCGAGGAGGTTGAGCTCGAAGACCTCCACCGCGGCCGCGGGCTCGCTCGCGCGCAGGTGATCGTTGCCGAGGATGCTCACCGCGGCCTCGGGGAAGAGCTGCGCCCTGGGGTCCCGCTTCCGCGCCCGCTCGAGCTGCTCGCGGACCCGTGCGACGCCGCCCGGTGACTGGATCTCCCGGAGCGCGGTCCAGGAGCCGAGCGTGTCCGCCGGCGCGCGCCCCGGCGTCGTGATCAGGGTCGTCACGAACCAGTCGACGATGGCAGCGGACAATTCCGGATGCCGCTTGAACAGGTCCGTCCCGTGCCCACCGGTGGCAGGCACCTTCCCGATGTCGAAGGGTTCGAACCAGACCCAGGGCGCCTTCTTGCCGGGGTAGTGGATGAGGGTCTTCGCCGGGCTGGCCACGGCCTGGTAGAGCAGCTCCATCGCCTCCACCGTCGGCGGGTACTCGTCGTCGTCGGCGACCACGCAGAGCGCCGGCAGGTCCGGGGACGCCGAGAGGAACCGCATGCCCGGGAAGGCCGTCTCGCCGGAGAGGAGCACCAGCGACCGCACCTCGCCGGGATGCTGCCGGGCGGTCTGCACCGAGTTGTCCACCCCGTCGCCGCCGGCGCCCCCCAGACCGATCCGCTGCGCATCGACCTCGGGACGCGAGGCGAGGAACCGCCAGGCGACGTCGATGTCGGCGGGCCAGAGCGGGCGGGCCGCACCGATCTCCTGCCGGCGGAGCGTCGCGTACCGGGTCCCATCGCTGTCGCCGAAGCCGCGCAGGTCGAGCGTCAGCGTGTGGATGCCCGCGGCGGCGAGCGCCCGCCCCACCGGAGCCCAGGACCGCCGATCGCGGTTGCTCTGGTGGAAGAGCAGGACAGCGGGCCCGGGGCGGCCTGCGGAGAACCAGGTCGCCTTCAGGGTGGTCCCGTCGGATGCTGTGAGGGAGACCGCGCGGGCCGGCGGAGGCGACGTCCGCGCCGAGGCGCCGGCCCCGAGCGCGGCGGCCGCATGGAGGAACGTCGAGACGAGGAGGATTCGAACGAAGCGCCCCATGGCTCGCTCAGGTGGGCGGCACGAAGCAGCAGGCGGTGTGGGAGATGGTCTCGAACACGCCGAGCAGCAGCGCTGCTCCGAAGGCCAGGGCGAGCGCCAGGTCCACCGCCAGCTCCGTCCGCGCCGACCTCTCACCGTCGAGCATCGCGAGCCGATCGGTCAGGAAGGATGACGCGGTGGCCTCGAGGAACCCGGCGCGCTCCGGCCTCGCCAGCTTGCCGAGCGCGCGGACCAGGTCCCTGCCGTGCGCGCGGTCGACCACCGATTCGTCGCAGGAAAGCTCGCGGTAGAGCGCGAGGCGGGCGCTGGTCAACCAGGCGAGAGGATGGAACCAGACCGCGCAGAGCACCAGCTCCTGTGCGAGGCGGATGAGGTTGTCGCGACGCCGCGCGTGGGTCGCCTCGTGGAGGAGCACGGCGCGCATCTCCGCCGGGCTGAGCAGACGCTCGATGCCGCGGGGAAGCCAGATCCGCGGAAGGAGCAGCCCCCGGACCGACGGAACGACCGGAGGCTCCTCGACGCAGACCGGAACTCCGTGGAACACGAAGCTCGGCCGCGGGGCGCCGGTGCCAGACCCGCGCCGCTCCCTGCGGAGGCGAGCCCAGAGGCGCGCGATCATCAGGCAGGCGCCGACCGACCAGATCCCGCATATGACTGCCGCGATGCGGGTGTTGCGGAACGCGGCGTCGACGGTCGCTCCGATGATCGCCAGGGGTCGGGCCCAGGAGAGATGCGGGGCGCAGAACGCGTCGAGAAAGGCGGCCACCGGCACTCCGAAGTTGAGCGCCGTCGCCACCCAGATCCAGTGCTTGGTGGTGGCGCTCCCCTGCCGGACGGAGGTGAGGAGCCAGGCCGCGAGGCACACGCCCGAGGCGTAGAGCAGGTGGATGGAGAGGAAGTAGAAGCCGCGGATGATCTCCAGGGGCATCGCCGTCACCTCCTCTGGCCGCGGCCGCGTGCCGCACCCTGCAGCGCCTTGAGGTCCTTCAGGGAGAGCGACCCCGTCTCGAGGAGGCTGGAGACCAAGAGGCGCGGAGACCCGTCGAACAGGGAAAGCAGCTCTCGCAGGACGCCGCTCCGAAACTCGCTCCGGTCGATGGCGGGCTCGAAGAGCTGGGCGTTGCCGATCTTCTTCACCCGGCGGAGCGCGCCCTTCTGCTCGAGGCGGTACACCAGGGTCTGCACCGTGGTGTAGGCGACGCGCTCGTCGGGGGGCAGCGATTCGAGGACCTCGCGGACCGAGCAGGTGCCGAGCCTCCAGCACTGCTCGAGGATCCGGGTCTCGGCCTTGGACAGACGGGGACGGGCCATGGGCTCCTGCTCCTACCTTTTGTCGGCGCTCCTACTACAAACATCGTAGGACGGACAAGGTCAGGGCGACGGCGACTGGCCACAGCGTTGCCGGACGCGTTCCGCCCACTCCGGCTCGAGCTCGATGCAGGCGACGTCGCGTCCGAGCCTGGCGGCCGCGGCGGGGATGCTCCCGCTGCCGGCGAAGCAGTCCAGGACGAGTTCCCCCGGGGCGGACCAGGTCCGCAGGAGCTGCTCCAGCACGCCGAAGGGCTTGTGGTTGGGGTGGCTGCCCCAGCGCGCGGCCTCACCGTCCTCGTCGTAACCGGCCACCACCGACCAGGGACGCGCGGCATCGCCGGGAACCAGCGGCGCGAGCGGCTCCCGGCGCAGCACCAGCGCGACCTCGTAGACCCGCGCCAGCCGCTCGTTCCCGTCGCCCTCCGTGGTCAGCTTGGCCCAGACGAACTCACCGGCGAGCACCCGAAAGCCGGCCTCGGCAGCGACCGAGAGGATGGGTTGCTTGCCGAGGAAGTTGGTCCAGATCGCCAGCGTGCCTCGTTCGGTCACCGCGCGGGCCGCGGCCGGCAGCCACTCCGCGGTGAAGCGGCGGTAGGCACGTACGTCCTCGAAGCGATGAATGGGGTCGCGGTCGATCTTTCGTCCCGCGCGGCGCTCCCGCTCGTCCCCGCCCTTCCGGCGACGGGTGAGGAGACAGTAGGGAGGATCGGTGAGGAGCAGCGACGGGCGTCGTCCGCCCAGCGCCCGCGCAAGGACATCGGGGCTCCGGGCGTCACCGGTGACGACGATTGCGCTCAGGGCATTGCCCCCACGGCGGGCGATCCGGGCAACGCGCTGATCAGCTCGCCCACGGTCACCAGGCTGAAGCCGCGCGCCCGGAGGCCGGCGATGATGTCCGGAAGCGCCTCGGCGGTGTGGAACTTCAGGTGATTGATGTGCATCACCACGATGCTCCCTGGCTTCGCCTGTGACAGGACCCACTGGACCAGCCGTTCCTTCGTCGCGTGGGCGTCCGGATCGCCCGAGGGGAGGTCATACTCGACGGTGACGAGGCCCAGATCGCCTGCGATGCGGATCACCCTCTGGTCGTACTCGCCGTAGGGCGGACGGAAGAGTCGCGGCGTGTGCCCGGTCAGCGCCTTCACCTCGGCCTGGGTTCGAACGATCTCCGCGCGGATCCGCGCGTCGTCCTTGAGCGCCGGGAGATGCGGATGGGTGTAGGTGTGGTTTCCCAGCTCGAACTGGGGATGGCTGGCGAGCTCCTTCACCTGGGCGACCTCCTCCTTGGCCCAGCTCCCGCCGAGGAAGATCGTCGCCGGAGCGTTGGCGGCGAGCAGCGCGGCCGTGACCCGGGCGTCGTACCGGCTCGGCTCACGGGTCGAACAGGCATCGAAGGTGAGCGCAATCTGCTTCCGGTCCCGCCGGCCATGCGAGACGAGCTCCGGACTGACCGGCGGGAGCGCCGGGGCGGAGGGCGCGCTGGCCGCCGCCAGATCGGCCTCTGCCTTGGCCGCCGCCTCCGGAGTGGGATGACCGGTGTCGGCGAGATGCTGGCCGGGCGACGTGCAGGCGACGAGCAGCAGGAGACAGACGGAGGCGGTTCTCACCTGGCAGAGCAGTCTGCCACGTCCCTCCCCCGTCCTTCGCCCCTCAGAGCTGGAAGCCTATCCGTCCTCCGAACGTCGCCCCGTTGTTGAGGTACGAGACCTCGCCTCCGAGGAGCAATCGCCCGAAGCGCAACCCTGCTCCCATGCCGATGTGGATCCGCGCGACGTCGCCCTTGAAGAAGAACCAGGGACCCACGAAGCCATCGACGTAGACCGTCCCCACGTTCACCCGCAGCTTGAAGTCGACCGGAATTCCGGCGGGCACGTTACTGGACGTCGTCAGGAAGAAGCCCGGCTTGAAGCCGAGCTGGAACCCGGGCGCCACCCGCCAGAGGGCGTCGAGCCCGAAGCTGAAGATCCCCATGCCGGGGGACTGGGTCCAGTAGTCGGCGCCGGCGCCGAGGTCGAGCTCCTGCGCCTCCGCGGCCCGGGGGGCCATGGCCAGCGCTCCCAGTATTCCGAGGAGCAACCACCACCGTCTTCCGTGTGTCACGACGCCTCCATCCGGCCCGGCACAAGGGGAGTTAGGACCTCGGTGCGGGCGGGGCAACCTACATCCTCCTCCCCACGCGCCTTCCGGCCTCCGTGCGTGCTGTCGTAAAGATTCCACTCTTTCCCTGTGCTCAACGCCGAAACCAACCGGATCGATCCGTCCCTCGCTTGCTCTCGCGGCCGATCCCATCGTCGCTCGTCGGTGAGGGGACCCGAGCCCCGCGCCCTCCTCGCTTCTTGGCCTCGGCCGAGATCGCGGCGCGATCATCCGGTCAATCCAGTTGGTCTCGGCGTTGGTTTCTTTCTTCTCGCCGTCCTCGTGTCCTTCGGCGCCGCCGCGCAAGAGGACCCCGTTCACCAGATCGCACGTGCCTACCTCGACGCGCTGACTGGCGCGGGCGACGACGGGGCTCGCGAGACGCTGCTCGGCGGTGTGACGATGAACGCGTCGATCGCCGCCATCGGGAGCTGGAAGATCATCGCCGAGGATCCGGTGCGCAAGGAGACCGGCGCGCTGCAGACGGCCGGTCAGCTGATGGCGGACCTCGACAAGTCGGGCCGCGCCACGCTGGCGAACCTCCTGACCCAGTCCGGTGCCGTCGGGAACGACGTCGAGGTTCGCGAGCTGTCGGAGGCCGAGGCCAACCGGCTGCTCGCGCCGACGCGGGAGCGGGCGAGCCGCTTCGTCCGGACGCTCCCCGTGCTGGCGTACGTCGCCCGGGTGAGCAAGCCCGTGTACTGGCATCCGAAGAATCCCATCCGGCCGCTTCTGGTTCAGGCCGGGAGCGATGGCACCTACTCGCTCGAGGTCTACCGGATGACCATCGAGAGCCTGGAGGGTCCGCGGAAGGAAGTGCGCCGCTGGCCGCTCCGCGTGCTCCGCTTCACGACGTCCCGCGGCCTGGACACCGGCTGGAAGATCCTTCCCGCCTCCGACTGGAACGGCGACTAAGCACCCGCCCTGCCTCGAGCGGTGTAGCCTCCCCGCCGGAAGGGGGGCAAGCGCATGACCCGGACGCCGAGAATCGTCGCTCTGGCGGCAGTTCTGCTCGCCGTCGCCGGGAGCTCCCCCGCCCGCGCAGGCGACCCGTGGTCACCGAACCATGGATTCGAGATCGGCTTCCGGACCGGCGTGTCCGTGCCCGCGGGCGACATCGAGCCCGGGTGGACGCTGTCCAGCCAGAGAGGTCTGCAGTTCCCGCTCTGGGTCGATCTCGGGTACCGCATCGGTCCCGTGGTGGTGGGTGGCTACGGCGTGTGGGCACCCGGCCTCACCGCGGGCGACTGCAGCAATGCGACCTGCTTCATGTACGCGTGGAAGGCGGGAGTCGAGGTCCAGCTCCACGCCGCCCGCCGGGGCGAGCGGGTGGATCCGTGGATCTCGTTCGGCATCGGCTACGAGTGGAGCACCTTCCAGTACTGGCTACACAACGGCGGCGGCGACGGTCAGGAGACCCTGCAGGGCTGGGACCTCGCGCGATTCGGCCTCGGAGTGGACTTCGCGCTGTCGCCCTCCCTGAAGCTGGGGCCGTTCGTCCACGCCACGGTCAGCCAGTTCGTGAAGCTCGATCACTCCTCGGGATACCCGAACACGGACTGGTTCATCGACAAGTCGCTGCACAGCTGGATCACGATCGGCGTGAAG
>CAZDSB010000178.1:0-3759 GCA_964507515.1 uncultured Myxococcaceae bacterium | reverse complement strand
CGACGTCCAGCGGCTTGACGGTGGGCATGGAGACGACCCTGACCTGGCGCCCGCGCTCGGCCAGCAGCTCCGCCGCCCGCACCGCCGGAGCCAGCATGTTCCCGGTGGTGAGCAGCGTCCCGTCCTTTCCCTCGCGCACGGTCAGGCTCTCGCCGATCTGGAAGTCCACCCGTCCGGGGTGGACCACCGGTTCTCCGGCGCGACCCAGCCGAAGGTACGCCGGCCCGCGGTGCCGGGCGAGCGCGCGGACCGCCCCCTCGGTCTCCGGAGGATCGCCCGGACACATCACCGTCATCCCCGGGAGCACCCGCAGCACGGCGATGTCCTCGAGCGCGTGGTGCGTGGGGCCGTTGTGGCCGTAGCTGTAGCCACCGCCCACGCCGACCACGGTGACGTCCGCATCGTGGTAGGCGAGGTCATTCCGGATCTGCTCGTAGCAGCGCAGCGTGGCGAACGGGACAATGGAGTAGACGAACGGCTTCCATCCCTCGAGCGCGAGCCCGCTGGCCACGCCGACCATGTTGGCCTCGGCCACCCCGACGTTGAAGAACCGACCCGGGAACCGGGCAGCGAAGTCATCGAAGAGCTTGTAGCCGAGGTCCGCGGTCATGAAGACGATCCGAGCGTCCTGCTCGGCGGCAGCGGTCAGCGCCCGGATGAATGCGTTCCGCACGAGGTCAGCCTCCGATCTCGGCGAGCGCCTGGGCGAGGTCCGCATCGGTCGGCGGGCGGTAGTGCCACTCGAGATCGTCCTCCATGAAGGAGACGCCCTTCCCCTTCACGGTGTGGGCAATGATGACGCTTGGCCGTTCCTTCTCGAAGGGTACCGCCTCCAGCGCCCGGACGATCTCCGGCATCTTGTGTCCGTCGATCTCCACCGTCGCGAAGTTGAAAGAGGACCACTTCTTCGCGAGCGGCGGAAGGCCCGTGACCTCGTCGGAGCGTCCCATCGCCTGCAGCTTGTTGTAGTCGATGATGGCGACGAGGTTGTCGAGGCACCGACCGGAGGCGAACATCGCCGTCTCCCAGACACTTCCCTCGTTGCACTCGCCGTCGCTCAGCAGCACGAACTGGCGGCCCGGCTGTCGGCGGAGCTTCCTAGCCAGGGCCGCGCCGGCCGCGATCGACAGGCCATGTCCGAGTGAACCGGTCCCGATCTCGCACCCGGGGACCCCAACTGGAGAGGGGTGCTCCGCCAGGACCGAGCCGTTCTTCGAGTAGGTCTCCAGGATCTCGAGGCCGAAGAAGCCCCGGGCAGCGAGCGTCGCGTAGTACGCCATGCACCCGTGGCCCTTGCTGAGCACGAACCGGTCGGGGTTCTGCAGCGGCTTGCGCGCGGGGTCGACGTCCATCACGCGGAAGTACAAGGCGACGAGCAGATCCACCGACGACAGCGCCGGGCCGATGTGCGGGCTCTTCGCCCGGTGAGCCATTTGGACCACGGAAGCGCGCACCTCCCGCGCGCGCCGGAGGAGCGTGTCAAGCCCATCCGAGGAGAGCGCGGTCACTGGACGTGCTCCTTGGTCGCGATGGCCCCCAGGTTCCCCGCGTAGAGCGAGATGGGGAGCTCGCCCACGCGGGAGCGCTCGAGCGCCTTCAGCAGCGGGTCCTTCACCAGCGAGGGGAGCGGCGCGAGACGGGTCCAGTACTCCAGGGGATAGGTGTTCTTCACCCCGAAGACCTCCCGGACGGTGAAGCCGGTGACCTCGAGGATCCGCCGCATCGTGCTCCGGTCGTAGAGCGCGGTGTGCTCGACGTCCACGATGGGGCTTCGCTCGCCGAGCAGCCGGTTGGTGAGCGCGCCACTGTCGTGGTTGATGAACAGCACCATGCCGCCCGGACGGAGGTGGCGGAAGCAGGCGCGTAGCATCCCCGCCGGGTCCGGAACGTGGTCGAAGACCTGGAAGGCGCAGATGACGTCGAAGCTCTCTGCCTCGAAGGTCTCCGAGTCGTAGAGCGCGCACCGGATGCGCCCGCGCAGCTCTGGCTGGGCGTGCTCGATGGCCTCCTGCGACGGCTCGACCCCGGTGACCTCGGCGATGCCCATCCGCGACGCCTCGGAGAGAAAGAAGCCGCTGCCGCAGCCGACCTCCATCAGGGACCGCGGCGAAGGTCGCCCGGCGAGGGCTCTACGCAGGTACGTCGCGTACGTCTTCCCGGTGAAGGCAGCCTCGCGCGAGTAGGTGAAGTGGCTCGCTCCGTACAGCCGCGAGAGGTCCTCGAGCGGGAGGATGGGGTTCGACCGGAGCAGACCGCAGCGGTCGCAGCGGACCATGCGGTAGTGGAGCCGGTCCGGCGTTCGCCGCGCCGAGAACACCGCCGAATCGAGGGCCGCCGGGTCGAAGTTCGCCGGGTAGACCTCGCGGTCCGTCCCGTCCTCCCCGCAGATCGGGCAGCGCGTCCGGACCAGCCGGGCCGCGGAGGTTGCCGCGTCAGCCGCGTGCACTGCCACCTCCCTCCTGCGACCGGATCCAGTCCACCGTCCCGCGCAGCCCCGCCTCGAGCGTGGTTCTCGGGCGCCAGCCCAGGAGCCGCACGCTCTTCGAGCAGTCGGCGACCCAGGTCTTTGCGTCCCAGATGCGGGCGGGCATGGCCCCCCAGCGGCACTCGCTGGAGGAGCCGGTGTACCCGTGCACCGTCTGCACCACGTCACCGATGGTGCTCTGCACACCGGTGCCGATGTTGATGATCTCCCCGGAGAGCCGGGCCAGGTGCTCGATGCAGAGGAACGCGTCCACCACGTCCTCCACGTAGACGAAGTCGCGCGCGATGTCTCGCGACACCAGGTCCAGAGGCTGATCTGCCAGACACCGCCGGACGATGGTGGGGATGAGCCGGGTAGGCTCCTCGTAGGGCCCGAAGGCGCTGAACAGCCGCAGGGTATTCACCGGGCGGCGCTCGGCATGGGCAAAGTGCTGGCAGACCAGGGTCTGGGCGCACTTGGCGACCGAGTAGTAGCTGTTCGGCTCGAGCAGGTCGGTCTCCCGCATCGCGAAGTCCTTGAAGCCGTACTCCGACGAGCTCCCGGCGTTCACGAAGACCTCGTAGTCGAGCCGGGCAGTTGCTTTGAGGAGGTTCCAGGTGCCGAGGAAGTTCGTCTGGATAATCCCGTCCGGATCCGTCTGGTACGAGTACGCGCCGTGCGCGGCCAGGTGGAAGATGACCTCCGGACGCACGCTCGCGGCCAGCGTTCGCAGGCGCTCCTCGTCGCGCAGGTCCACCTCGTGGCGGCGGAGGTCCTCCAGTCCGTCGATGCGCCAGCTCTTGCTGCTCGACTTGAGCAGCGCATGGACCTCGTGGCCGTCCCGGAGGAGCCGGCGGGCGAGGACGGCTCCCACGAACCCGGCCGCGCCGGTCAACAGCACCCGCTTCACTCGAAACGCTCCCGCGGTCGGCGCGATCTACTATACGTCCCTCCATGCGGAACGGCCTCGCGATGCGCCGACCTTGCGCACGGCCTGACGAGCGCCCGCACTCCACGCCCGACGTGGCCTGATCTCCGGCTCGACATGCCTGCTCGACCGCGCTCCCTCATTTGCCCCATCGCCTACCAGGGGGAGTCCACTCCGGTCCAGGTGTTGCGTACCCCCCGCCCCGCTCGCACGCCCCGAGACCCGCGCCGGTGAAGGCCCCGGTGATGCCCTCGCTCGGCCCGCGGGCCGGCGCGCTCCTCGTCACCCTCGCGCTGGCGCCTCTGCTCCTCCTGCACCTCGGTGCCTCCGCCCTGTGGGACGACGAGGCCAACACCGCCATCTTCGC
>CAZDSB010000177.1:0-15888 GCA_964507515.1 uncultured Myxococcaceae bacterium | reverse complement strand
TCGATCTCCACCGCCGCGCCGAGTGGCAGCTCGCGGACGGCGACCGTGGTGCGCGCGGGGAACGGCGCCCCGAAATGGCGCGCGTAGACCTCGTTCATGGCCTTGAACCCGTCCATGCTGGTGAGGAACACGCCGACGCGGAGCACGTCGTCCAGCGAGGCGCCGGCCGATTCGAGGAGCGCCCGGATGTTCTGGAGCGTTCGCTCGGTCTGCGCGGCCACGTCCCCGGCGATGAGGCGCCCGGTGGCGGGATCGAGCCCCACCTGTCCGCTCAGGTAAAGGACCCCTGGCCCGCGCACCGCCGCGGAGAGTGGAAGTCCGGACGGCCGCTCCTCATGGATCGCCTCTCGCATCGCGCTTTCTCCTCACCGCTCGAAATCGACCGCGGTGGTGTTCCCACCGCTCAGCAGGACGCCCACCCGCTCACCGGGCCGCGTCTGGATCTTTCCGGCGAGGAGCGCGGCGAACGGAGCGGCGCCCCCGGGCTCGGCGACCAGGCGGAGCAAGTCCCAGAGCCGGCGCTGCGCCGCGCGGATCTCGTCGTCGGTCACCAGGGCGACCTCGGCCACCGTGTCTCTCAAGATGGGAAAGTTGCGCTCGCCGATCCGGCGCGGCGCGAGGCTGTCCGCGGCGATGCCACCCACCGGCGCATCCACCGGGCGGCCGGCCTCGAGCGCGCAGCGCAGCGTCGGCGCGTCCACTGGCTCGACGGCGACCAGCCGCACCCGTTTCCCGTACCAGCTGGCCACGCCGGAGAGGAGCCCGCCTCCGCCGACCGCCACCAGGACGGTGTCCAGCTCCGGCGTCTGGGCCTCCAGCTCGAGGCCGACGGTGCCTGCACCGACGATGGTCTCCTCCTGATCGAAGGCGTGGATGGGCAGGGCCTGGTTCTGCCGCGTCCACTCCTCGCTCGCGGCGAGCGCCTCGGCGTAGGACTCGCCTCCGACGACGAGGTCCGCCCCGTAACCCCGGATGCGGTCGATCTTCGCGGGCGAGGAGATGCGGGGGATGAAGATCTTCGCTGGCACTCCGAGGCGCCCGGCGGCGTAGGCCACCGCCACGCCGTGGTTCCCGCCCGAGGCCGCCACCACGCCCGCCGGCGGGACCGGACGCTGCAGGAGGTTCGAGAACGCTCCCCGCGTCTTGAACGCCCCGGCGTGCTGCAGCAGCTCCAGCTTGAGCGTGAGGGCCCGGCCGGGAAGCCCCACCTCGTCGCCGGCGAGCTGGACGACCGGGGTGCGCCGGACGTGGGGACGGATGATCTGCTCGGTCGCGGCGATCCGGGGGCGGAGGTCCAGGCTCATGGGACAGTGTGTACTTCGTCGATTGGCTAAGCGGCAATACAGTCCGGGCGGCCAGGTCCGGCACAGTCACCGCCGGGCCCCTGTCCGGGACCACCAGGCATAGGCGGGCAGACCGGCGACGATGAGCCCCAGCCCGATGATGGAACGGACCGGCGCCTCGACGAGCGTGACCGAGGCCACCCCGAGGCAGGCGACGACGAAGGCGCCCGTGGTCCACGGGTGTCCCCAGGCGCGGAAGGGCCGGGGAGCATCGGGACGGGTACGGCGGAGCACGAAGACCGCCGCCGCCGTCGCCGCGTGGAAGAGCACGCCGGCGAACACCACCGTGGTGTACAGCTCGGAGTAAGTCCCGGAGAGCGAGATCACGGCCGCGAGCGCCCCCTGGGCCAGCAGACTCGCGGACGGCGTGTGATGGCGCGGGTCGATGCGCGCGAGCGCGCGGAAGAAGAGCCCGTCCTCGGCCATGGGCAGGTAGATGCGTGCGCAGCACAGGACGTTCGCCGCGAGACAGCCGAACATCGAGAGCAGGATGACGAGCGTGACCGCCCGTGCCGCGCCCGGGCCGAGGAGGGCCGTCGCGGCCGCCTCGCCCACGCGGGGTGTCGCCGCGAGCGTGGCCACGTCCAGCGTCCGGACATAGACCCAGTTGATGGCGAGGTAGAGCACGGCCACGGCGGCAACGCCGAGGACGAGACCCCGCGGCAGGTTGCGCTCGGGCCTGCGCATCTCCCCGGCGGAGAAGGTGAGGACGTACCAGCCGTCGTACGTCCACAGCACCGCCACCAGCCCGAGCCCGAGTGCGCCGACGATGCTTCCCGGTGGAAGGGGCGCTCCCCAGGGCGGTGTCACCAGGCCCGGCCCCCGGAGGCCGATGACCACCAGCAGCAGGAGCGCGCCGAACTTCAACGCGGTGATGACGTTCTGGACCGCGGCGCCCTCGCGCACTCCGAGCAAGTTCACTGCGGTGAGGGCGAGCACGGCCACGGCCGCGGTGAGCTGCGGGCCGTGGACGGTCCACTGGACGCCGGCGAGGTTGACCGAGAGCAGCTCGACGCTCGAGCCCAGCGCGGGGACGAACGCGCCGAAGTACTCGCCGAACCCCACCGCCAGCGCAGCGAGGCCCCCGGTCATGATGACCAGGAACGAGGTCCAGCCGAAGAGGAAGCCCCACAGCGGGCCGTAGGCCTCCTTGAGGAACTGGTACTGCCCGCCGGCCCTGGGGAACATCGCGCCGAGCTCTCCGTAGGCCAGCGCCCCGGCGAGGGCGAACAGCCCGCCTGCCGCGAACAGGGCGAGGATCAGCGCAGGCTGGGGACAGAGGCGGGCGATGTCCCCGGTGTTGAGGAAGATCCCGCTCCCCACCGTGGCGCCGATGGTGATCAGCGCTCCGTCCAGCGCGCCGAGAGAACGGACGAGCGTCGGCGCCGGCGTCGCGGCCTCGTCGTCCACGGCCGGGCGGCCGGCGGCGGTCACGGCGGGCATCCTGCCACGGACCTACCGGGTCGTTGAGGGCACGGTGCACGGCGGGTAGCCTCCGCAATCCTGGTGGACCCATCGCTCGAGGAGCTGCTGGCGGAGTTCGACCCCGGCCTGCCGCTGGCGCGGGCGCGGTCCCTGCCCTCTCCCTGGTACCGGGACCCGCGGATCGATGCGCTCGAGCGGGCGCGTGTGTTCGGCCAGAGCTGGCAGCTGGTCGCCAGGGAGGATCAGCTGCGAAACCCGGGCGACTTTGTGACCACGGACGTCGCCGGCGAGCCCATCCTCGTGGTGCGGGACGACGCGGGCGAGCTCCGCGCCTTCTTCAATGTTTGCCGTCACCGCGCGGCCTGCGTGATGATCGAGCCGCAGGGCAACGCCCGGAAGCTGCGCTGCCGCTACCACGGGTGGACCTACGACCTCCGGGGCCAGCTGCGCGGGCTCCCGGAATTCGAGGGAGTCGAGGAGTTTCACCGCGAGGAGCAGGGCCTGGTGCCGGTCCGGGTGGACCGCTGGGGTCCGCTGGTCTTCGTGCACCTCGGAGACGGGGCGCCGCCCTTGCAGGACTGGCTCGCCTCGCTGCCCGTGGAGTTGGGAGCGCTCGACGGTCTCCGCTTCCTCGAGCGTCGCGAATACACGCTGGCCTGCAACTGGAAGGTGTTCGTCGACAACTACCTGGACGGCGGCTACCACGTGAACTCCGTCCATCCCGCGCTCGGGAGCGTGCTGCAGTACTCCGAGTACCGGACGGAGTGCTTCGAGCTGACCAGCCTCCAGTCCAGTCCGATCCGCGCCGGCGACGACGCGGCGGCGGCGGCCACCCGGACGGGAGACCGGGCGCGCTACGCATGGGTCTTCCCGAACGTGATGGTCAACCTCTACGCCGGGGTGATGGACACCAACGTCGTGCTGCCGCTCGGGCCCGAGCGGTGCCGGGTGCTCATCGACTTCTACTTCGCCGACCTCGAGGGGGACGGGGCGCGCCGCTTCGCGCAGCAGAGCATGGAGCTCGGGCACCGGATCCAGCTGGAGGACGTCGGAGTCTGCGAGGACGTGCAGCGGGGCCTGGGGAGCCGCTCCTACCGGACCGGCAGGTTCAGCGTGCGGCGGGAGGTCGCGATCCACCACTTCCACCGGCTCGTCGCCTCCCGGCTGCAGGCCAGGAGCAGCTGAGATGGCAGGGCGCCGGGACAGGCTGCGGCTGGGTCTCGCGTTCCTCGCCGGGCTGGCGCTGCCTGCGCTCCTCTTCCTCGGAATCGGGGCGGCCGGGCTGTTCCCGGTCGACGCGACGTCGGTGCCGTCGCGTTCCGAGGCGCGACTCGCCGGGCTCTTCGTGCGGCGCTCGCTCGCCCGCGAGGCGGCGAAGGTCGTCGTTCCGCCGGCGCCGCACGAGGACACGACGCTGCTCGCGGGGTTGCGGACCTTCCGCCGGAACTGCGCCGGCTGCCACGGGAAGTTCGGCGCGCCCAGCCGGTGGGGCACGACGAGCTTCTACCCGCGCGTGCCGCAGTTCGCGGACGAGGGCTCCCCGCTCGGCCCGGCGGAGATGTTCGTCGCGGTGAAGCACGGCATTCGCGGCACCGGCATGGCGGCCTGGGAAGCCAACCTCTCCGACGAGGACATCTGGACGGTGGTCTGGTTCCTCCAGCGCATGCGGGCGCTTCCGCCCGAGGTCGAGGCAGCCTGGAAGGCGCCGCCGCAGTAGGGCGCCGGACGTTCTGTCGTCGCCCGATGACCCGACGGCATGACATTTCGTCGTGCTCGATCTGCGGGGCGTCGACAAAGGCCGGGAACTTCGAGCGGTCGCGATGTTCGGCTCGCCGCTCGAGCACGGCACCTCTCTTGCTGGGTCGCGCCACGCGACGACGCAGGGAGGTCACGGATGGAACTGGCCAGTCGAAGGGCCGTCGAGACGCTGTGCCTGCTGGGTCTGCTCGGTGCAGCGGCGCTCCTCGTGGCTCGCGCCTTCAGCATGGTCGTCGAGGTCGTCATCACTCCAGGGTTGCTCGAGGAGAGCGTGTGCCGCGGGTCACGCAGCACCGTGCCATCGCCCACCGGCCTGGATGTCGGTCAGCTTGCGCGTCTGACCGGCCTTTCTCTTCCAGCCGGGCCCGACGCAGTGGACGAGGGTCGTTCCGGCCTCGAGGCCAGACCGACCAGACTCGAGATCAAGCTCTCGGCACGCTGCTCGGGTCCAGTGGCAGCTGGTCGATCGCCTCGGTGGTGGAGCTCGGTCGACAGAAGACCTCGACGGTGATGGTGGGAGGCCGGGTGCAGGATGCGCGTGTCCTCGAGATCCTCAGGGACAGGGTGATCATCGATCACGGCGGGCACCGGGAGATCATCGGCATGGATCCCGGCGAAGGCGTGCTCGGTCCATCGGCCCCTGCGCTCACGCAGGTGCTCACGGTCCGCCCGCTTGACGAGGGGCACTACGAGGTCTCGAGGTCCGAGCTCGACGCGGCGCTGACCCGCATCGACCACATCGCCGAGCAGGTTCGCATCGTTCCCGCGTACAGGGACGGCCAGCCCGAGGGATTCAAGGTCTTCGCGATGCGTCCGGACTCGCTGTTCTCGAAGCTCGGCCTCGTGAACGGCGACGTCGTCAGGCGAATCAACGGGTTCGAGATGAACAGTCCGGCGAACGCGCTCGAGGTCTACGCCCGGCTTCGGGATGCCACCCGGATCGACGTGGAGCTCGAACGCGGCAGCAGCTCGATTCGAAAGAGCTACTCGATCCGCTGAACCGGACGCCGGAGCGCCTCGCGGGCGCCCTCCGCCGCGCGCTCCATCGCCTCGCGCCCGAGCGCGAGCCGGAACGGGCCGAGTCGAGGAAGTCCGTCGAGGGCGATGGCCTCGAGCTCCGGTCGTTGCGGCGCACGGAGCCCCGGGCTGTCCTTGCGTCGCCAGGGAGACCGCGAGGTGAGGTGGTGGTGGAGCACCCGCTCGCTGCCGGATACCCCGGCGAGGCCGGGACGATCGGCGATGCCGCCGTCGGCGTAGAAGCGCCCGGCGTGCCGCACCGGGTGGAAGAGCACGGGGAGCGCGCAGGACGCATGGATCGCCGGCGCCAGCGGCCCCCTGTCGAGGACGACGGTCCGCATCGCGAGGACGTCCCACACCGAGAGCGCCAGCGGCACCGGGCTCTCCTCGAATGTTCGAACCGGAAGCGAACGCTCGAGCAGCGCCCGGAACAGGCGCCCCCGCAGCAGACCCAGGCCGGGACCGAGGTCCCAGAAGTCCTCGCGGCGGAGGCCGAGCAGCTCCTCGCGGATCCGAGCCGCCGGGATCCCGGCGCCCCAGAGCGCGCCGACGAGGGCGCCGGCGCTGGACCCGGCAATGCGCGCAGGGCGTAGCCCCTGCTCCTCGAGCACCGAGACGACCCCGGCGTGCGCGAAGAAGCCGAAGAACCCCGACGACATGACGAGGGTGAAGGGCTTCCCGGCCAGCCAGTCTTGGAGCGTCCGCATCGAACAGGAGGACACAGCCTACTTCGGCGGCAGCAGCTCCCTTGCCCGCGAGATGGCCGACATCGCGCTGGGCCAGCCCACGTAGAATGCAAGATGCGTGATGAGCTCGATGAGCTCCTCGCGCGTGACGCCGTTCTCGAGCGCGCGCGGAAAGTGGAACCCCATCTGCTCGGTCTTGCCGGTCGCGACGAGTGCCGCGCAGGTGACGAGGCTCCGGTCCCGCTTCGACAGCTCGGGACGTTCCCAGACGTCGCCGAACAGGACCTCGTCGGTGAGCTGGGCCAGCTTGGGGGCGAAGTCGCCCACGGACTTGCGTGCTGCGGTCGGTCGGTCTGTGGAGTCCATGGCGCAATGACTAGGGACGGATACGCCTCGGCACCAGCGCATTCACATCCCGGCGAGCGCTTCTTGACGGCCGCGGGCCACCACGGAAGGCTCCTGGGCCGGTGGGGCCGATCCAATCCCCGGGGGGAAAGCCGTGAGACGTCCGTCGATCGCAGGAGCCTGTCTCGTTCTATTCGCCTGTGGGTCCACGCTCGAGGACCCCGAGGCGCTCTGGAAGGCGAGGGGGCCCTCCAGCTACCAGTACACCTACGCCACGACCGGGTTCGTTGTGCCGCTTCAGATGCAGGTGACGGTGCAGGCGCGCGCAGTGGCCGGCGTGGTCGTGCTCGCTCCTCCAGAGCATGTCGGGACGCCCGAGGGGTACACCGTCGAGCAACTCTTCGACGACATCCGGAAGCGTCTCGACGACGGGTGCAGGAACTCGTCACGCTACGACGAGTCGCTCGGCTACCCGCTCGCGACCTACAGCGACTGCGGGATGGAGGGGGGCGGCTGGACCGTCACCGACTTCGCGTCGAGTCCTTGAGCGAACGCCCGCCGCCGCGTGATGCACCGGCCTGAGCGGCC
This sequence comes from uncultured Myxococcaceae bacterium, assembly GCA_964507515.1. GTDB lineage: Bacteria > Myxococcota > Myxococcia > Myxococcales > Myxococcaceae > RPRB01. The sequence goes on along the minus strand of CAZDSB010000177.1, from coordinate 8,726 downwards.
GGCGGTCAGGTGGAACACCCCGACCCCGGCTCAGGGCACGTACCGGAGCAGGTCGATCGTCTTCTCCGAGGGACCGTTCCGGACCACTGCGAGGTACAGCGTTCCGCCGGTCACGAGCAGGCGCTGCGAGAACGCGACGTCGGCCACCAGGCCTCGACCTCCGGCCAGCTGCGGGATCAGTCCGTCGGTCGAACCCAGCCCCGACCACCCAGCCGTCGTCCACCGCTGCGCCACGGTGCCTCGCAGGAAGTTCGGCGGGAAGACGTTGTCCCAGGCCATCACCGCGTCCGTTCCGAGCACGGCGAAGCCCATGTCCCACTGTGCGCCGCTTCCGCTGTCTGCCGTCGCCTGGTGTCCGCCGCTCACGGTCCAGCTCGCGCCGTCGAAGCTGGCCACCGCCACGCCGGAGGAGCCCGTGCCGCCGCCGAGATTGATGTCCGCCCACAGGCCCAGCACCGGATTCCCCGCGGAGTCGAATCGCAGCCGCGGGCTCCCCACGCTGTACAGGCTCGCGGGCAACGTCAGCGCGCCCCCATTCGGACCCACCGGATCCCAGGACGGCGTCGACGAGAGACGGGTCACCGTCGCAGTCCCCGCCGCGTCGCGCGCGGTGCGGACCAGGACCGGACGTCCCGCCGGATCGATCTGCAGGTCGTATTGACCGACCGGCGCCGGGTACGAGTCACCGGTCGGCGACACCGCGCCGACCCACGCGTTGCCCTGGAGCTTCTGGACCCAGAGCACCTGGTCGGCGAGGTAGGCGACCATCGGCGTCCCGTCCGGGAGGATGCGGATCGACGGCCGGTAGTAGCAGCCCTGCTGCGTCGTTCCCTGCTTCGGAAGCGCTCCCTGAGCCGGCCCCACGGCCTCCCAGGCTCCCCCGGCGAGCCGGCGAAGGTTGAATCGCCCGGGGCCGGAAGCCGTGTCCACCGTGTCCGCGTAGAGAACGTAGGGGACGTTGTTCGCGTCGAACGTCGCGTCGATGGGAAGGAACCCGGTTCCACCGCAGGGAAGTGGGTGGGAGAGGTCCGGGCCCACCTGGCTCAGGGTCGTGCCGTTCCAGCGAAGGAGCGACACGGTCTGGGTCCACGTTCCTGCGACCTGCTTGAGGACTCTCCGGACCATCACCGGTGCACCGGCGTGATCCGCGATGAGATCGACAAGCTCCATGTTGTCTGCCGCCGCAGGGCCGGTGACGACGGGCTCCCAGACCGTCCGCTCCCCGGTGACGCGCTCGAAGAGGGCAGAGCCGGCGGCGTTGTCCAGGTCCAGCCAGTAGCGCCCCGGCCCGGGGACGTGGATCGCGTGGACCTCCTGGCCCGGAGCAATACCCTCGGCGAGCGGCGGGCCATCGGTGGCCCCCTCGGCACGGAGCCGCCAGGTGAGGGGCTTCAGATTCTGGGACTGAAAGCCGAGCAGCAGCACGTGTCCGTCGGCCAGGGAGAAGTCCTGGCGAGACACGGTGAACACGGGAGCATCCACCACCGTGTCGAAGGGAAGCGTCCGCGAGGTCGCCTGGAGCGCTCCCGTGAGGTCCAGCTGGAAGCGGAACGCTCCGGGGGCATTCGCCGTCGGCGTGATCTCGACGGTGTAGCGACCATCGCTCGGGATGTCGTGGAGGAGCTGCACCGGATCCGAGGCGAAGTCGGCCGTGGCCAGCTCGGTGACTCCGAGGAGCAGGCGGACCCTGCCCTCGAGGGTGGAGCCCTGAGCCGGCCCGACCGTGACGGTCGCCCACTGGCCCACGGTGGCATCGAAGTCGTAACGGACCACGTCGCCGGGCTGGAGGGTCGCGGTGAGGTCGGTGGGCGGCGTCACCAGCTGTCCCGGGCCGGCGCCGGCCAGCGGGCGCATCTTGATGAGGACCTCGGGTTCCTCGCCCACCGCTCCGGAGACCACGGTCTCACCGGTCCAGGTGCCATTGAGCACCGTGGCCGAGAAGTGGATCGGAACTCCCGGAGGAACGGGCAAGGCCACCCCGCCCGCGATGGGGATGGTGGTGGTCGCCGCGTAGCCCGGGAGGTTGGCCTCGGGCACCGACGCCACACCCGACCGCCGGAACGGGGAGCGAAGCGGAGCCCCACCGCCCCGGTCGATGTCGGCGAGCAGGTCGCAGATGGTCGCGGTCGCGAACTGATCCTCGCCGCCGGGAAGCCCGATGTCGGTGTCGTAGACGCATTTCGGCTTCGGGCTGAACGGATCGAACTGCCGGTCGCAGTTCCACCAGGAGAGGTGCGACACGGTCGCGTGCATCGCGAAACCGGTCGGGGAGCTGGCGGAGGCGACAACCGTGCCCGTTCCCTCCTGGATCCACAGCCCCGTCGACTCGTCGAGTGACCAGAGCGGGAAGACCTGCCCCGCCGCGACGGGAGTGCCGTCGAGCAGGCTGGCGGCGTAGAGCGGCAGGTCCACCTCGGCGGTCTTTCCCATCGCGAGCTGGAGGCGGGCTCCGCCCTGGGTGGGAACGATCTCCGTCGTCCCCAGGCTCACGATGGACGCGAGCGTCGCGTCGGGCCCGAGCCCGGCGAACTTGCCGGGAAAGCCGCCGGCGTGCGGCGCGGTGACGTCAACCGGAGTGAGCGCCACGTCCGCCGATCCGCTGACCGCGGCGCCGGTCGCGTCGACCAGGGCACCGGGCGGCAGGACGATTCGCGCTCCATCCCGTCCCTCCAGCGTCCCACCGGCCGCGGCGTCGGGCAGCGTCTGCGCCGCGTCGCGGGCGCGCAGGGTCGCGTCGAAGTCCGCATCTGCACCGGTGCTCGCCGGCAGCTCGAGCCGGATCACCTGATCCGAGAACCCCTCCTTGCTCATGCGGAGGGTCGCCGGAGCGCCCGCCGGAAGCTGGAGGCGGATCTGCCCGAGCGAGTCGGTCGTCGCCGGCGTGTTATCACCGATGGCCACGGCGACTCCCTGGAGCGGGTGCCCGTCGAGGTCGTGGACCCGGCCCTGGGCAGTCACCGTTCCGGACGGAGACGGGCCGGGCGTGACGTCGAGCGTCTTCTCGATCCGCGCCGAGCGCCCCTGCCCATCGACGACGGTGAGCGCGACCTGACGCGCGCCGGTCTCGTCGAAGATCTGCGCGATGCTCGGACCCGCGCCTCGCCTTCCACCGCCGAACTCCCAGAAGTACGCGAGCGCGCTCCCGTCGGCTGCCCTCGAGGCCGACGCGTCGAACGCCACCGGCGTCCCCGCGCTCACGCTCGAAGGGGCGCTGAACGCGGCGGTGGGCTGTCCACTTCCCCCCGGCGGCGGGTTCCCGCCCGGTGGAGGCGTCCCCGTGCCTGGCGCCTTCGATCCGCATGCGGCGACCAGCATCAGTGCGGACAGGAATCCCCATCGTTCCAGAGCCATGTGCCTTCCTCCGCCAGGCGCGTACGGGCGCAGCGGGGAAAAGCGGCCAGGACCCCTCCGGGGGGCTCAACTCCAGGACGAATCGCCGGCATACTGACGAGGCCCCCGTTCCCGCGATGGACGAACAGGCCGCCCTCACCGAGCTGCTCCAGTGTGCCGCGCGCGGACAGCCGGGCGCGCTCGATCGGGTGTACTCCGCGCTCTATCCCGAGCTCAGGAAGATTGCCCACGCCAGGCTGCGGCCCCACACCGGCCTCGGAGACCTCGGTACCACGGCGCTGGTGCACGAGAGCTTCGTGCGTCTAGTGAGCGCCCGCCGTCTCGAGGTGGCCGACCGGAAGCACTTCTTCACCTACGCCGCCAAGACGATGCGGCACATCGTCGTCGACGTCGCGCGCGCGCAGCTCGCCGGGCGGAGGGGCGGCGGCCAGGAGCCGGTGCAGCTCACCCCCGCGCTGTCCGGCGCCGTCTCCGCGGACGGGGAGACGACCCTGGTCCACGTCAACGACGCGCTGCGAGACCTCGAGCGGCTCGACCCGACGCTCGCCGAGCTCGTGGAGATGCGGTACTTCGCCGGATACACGGAGGCGGAGATCGGCGAGCTCCTCGGCGTCTCGGAGCGGACCGTGCGTCGTCAGTGGGAGAAGGCTCGGGCGTTCCTCCTGGTCGCCCTGCAGAGCTGAGGTGGCCGGTCTCGTCCGGCCCCGCCGTAGGTGAGGCGACCGATGGAGCTGACGCCCGCGACCTGGAAGGTGCTCTCGGAGCTGCTCGATCAGGGCTTCGAGCTCCCCGAGGCCGCCCGTGCCGGATGGCTCGACGAGATGCACCGGCAGCACCCAGAGCTCGCGCCGGCGCTCCGCAGGCTGATGGCGGCCCACTCGGTCGCGGCGCGGACCGACGCCCTCGACACCATTCCCGCGATCGAGCTACCGGCCGGCGCGAAGGAAGGGCAGCAGATCGGTCCCTACGAGCTGGTTCGGCGGGTGGGCGCGGGGGGAATGGGCGAGGTGTGGGAGGCCCGACAGCTGCGTCCCGTGCGGCGACGGGTGGCGGTGAAGCTGATCAAGGCGGGGATGGACACCCGGCAGGTCGTGGTCCGGTTCGAGTCCGAGCGCCAGGCGCTGGCGCTCATGGACCACCCGACCATCGCGAAGGTCCTCGACGGGGGCAGCACGCCGGAGGGCCGGCCCTTCTTCGTCATGGAGTACGTCGACGGCGTCGCGATCACCGCGTTCTGTGACGAGCGCCGCCTGTCGACCGAGGACCGCCTCGCCCTGTTCGTCCGCGTCTGCGAGGGCGTCCAGCACGCCCACCAGAAGGCCATCCTCCACCGGGATCTGAAACCGTCGAACGTGCTCGTCGTCGAGAGCGATGGGGATCGGCTCCCGAAGATCATCGACTTCGGCATCGCCAAGGCGCTGGGCCAGGAGTCGCTCGGCGCGCAGACCCTCACCGAGGTGGGGGCGTTCCTCGGCACGCCGGAGTACATGAGCCCGGAGCAGGCCGACCTCGCCCGTCCGGCGCTGGACACCCGCTCCGACATCTACTCGCTCGGCGTGATGCTCTACGAGCTGCTCACCGGCTCGCTGCCGTTTCCCGCCGCGGAGCTCCGGGGATCGAGTCACGAGGAGATCCGGAGGATCCTCCGCGAGGTCGATCCACCTCGACCGAGCAGCCGAATCGCAACCCTCGGCGAGGCGGCCACCACCGTCGCGTCCCGGCGGCGGAGCGACCCGGTGGTGCTCGGCCGCATCCTCCACGGCGATCTGGACGCCATCGTGCTGAAGGCGATGGAGAAGGATCCGGCCCGCCGCTACGCCGCAGCCTCCGAGCTGGCGGCGGACCTGCGGCGCTTCCTCCGGCATGAGCCCGTCCTCGCGCGCGTGCCGAGCGCGGCCTACAGGGCGGCGAAGTACGTCCGGCGGCATCGCGTGGGCGTCTCGGTGACAGCCATCGTCGCGGGGCTCCTGATCGCGTTCGCCGCGAGCACGGCCGTCCAGGCTCGTCGCATCGCCCGCGAGCGGGACCGTGCGAACGCGGAAGCTGCGCGGGCCGGACGCGAGGCCGCCGCGGCTCGGAGGGTCAGCGAGTTCCTGATCTCGATGTTCAAGGTCTCGGAGCCCGGGGAGGCGCGGGGGAACACCATCACCGCTCGCGAGGTGCTGGACCGCGGCGCGGTGGAGGTCGAGACCGGGCTCGGACAGGACCCCGAGCTCCGGGCGCGCATGCAGACGACGATGGGCGAGGTCTACGACGGCCTCGGCCTGTACGACCGTGCGCGCGCCCTGCTCGAGCGGTCCCTGGAGACGCGTCGTTCACTCCTCGGACCGGAGGCGCCGGAGGCGCTCGAGTCGACGCGGATGCTGGCGGTGGTGCTCCGGGAGCAAGGAAAGACGGAGGAGGCCGGGACGCTGATCCGCCGCAACGTCGAGGTGGCCACCCGCACGCTCGGCCAGGACGCTCCGGAGACGCTCCGGTCGAGGACGGTCCTGGCCCGGACCCTGGTCGACGCCGGAGACCTGCGAGGGGCCGAGGCGCTGACACGCGAGACCCTCGCGACCCTCAGGAGGGTGCAGGGACCGAAGAGCCCGGACGCGATCGAGGGGCTGGGCATGCTCAGCATCGTCCTCAACCGGCAGCATCGGTTCGCCGAGTCGGAGGCGGTCGCCCGCGAGCTGGTGGCGCTGGAGGAGGAGACGCTCGGTCCGGATCACCCCGAGACGATCGTCGACCTCCAGAACGTCGCCGGCGAGATCAGCAACCAGGGACGGTTCGCGGAAGCAGAGCCGCTGTTCCGCGACCTGATCGCACGCATGAGCAGGGTCTTCGGTCCCGAGCACGCCCAGACGCTCGTCGCGCGGCAGAACCTGGGGCTCACCCTCAAGTTCGCCCATCGCTACGACGAGGCGGCGGCCGTCACCCGCGAGGTCCTCGAGGCGCGGCGCCGCGTCGCGGGCCCGGAGCATCCGGACACCATCTCGTCCATGGCCGCGCTCGCGACCATCTACAAGGACCAGAAGCGGTACGCGGACGCCGAGCGCCTGGGGAGGGAAGTCCTCGAGCTGCGGCGCCGCCTGCTCGGCCCGACCCACCCCGACACCGCGAACGCGAAGTACGACCTGGCCTGCACCCTGGCGCTCGCCGGGAGGAAGAGCGAGGCGCTGGAGCTGCTGCGCGACTCGATGGAGCACGGGCTCAACCCCGAGTCGGCGAAGCTCATCGACCGGGACAGCGACTTCGCTCCTCTCCACGGGGATCCGCGCTTCGAGCGGCTCGCGGCCGAGGGGAAGCGACTCGCCGCGGCGCCGGCCGGGAACGGTTCCGGCGGCCAGTGAGGAGGATCAGGATTCGAGCGCGGTGAGCGCCCGGCGCTTCTCGTCCGCCCAGCGGCGCACGGGGGCGGTGTCGATCCGGAACTCCTCGAAGCCGGGAATCACCACCGAGTCGAGGGTCTCCAGATAGATCCGGCGGCGATCCCGCTTGGGCACCACGCCCCCGAGCAGGAGCGCAGGATCGTCGGCCTCGGGAGGGCCGCGCTGGAAGAGGTCGTCGCCGGTGGCGGCGGTCGCCATCGCCGGCAGGAAGGGGGCGAGGAAGGACAGATCGAGCCGGTCCTTCGCCCACGCCAGGTACGCCCAGCCCAGCCGGGCGTGCTGGACCTCGTCACGGGCCAATTCTTGAAGCACGGCCCTGAGGTGCTCGTCCTGCGCCGCGTCGAGCAGGGTGACCAGCGTGGCCATGCTCTCGGTCTCCGAAATGCAGGACTGCGCGACGACCTCGTACGTCAACCGCTGCTCGGGGCCGAGGTCGCGCGGCCCGAAGAACAGCAGGCGCGTCTCGGCCGGAGGGACCTCCGCCTGACGCGCCCTCAGGATGTCGGCACAGTGTGCTGCGTGGCGAACCTCGTCCGCCGAGGCGCGGCTCGCCAGCTCCACCAGCTTCGCGGGCGCGCCGGCCGCGCGCATCCCTTCGCCCAGGGCCGCGAACCGCAGCGAGGCTCCGGTCTCGACGCCGTGGCGTACGGCCCAGACCTGCGCGATCAGTGGCCCGGAGGCGTCTACCAAATCAGGGGGCCCTGGTATCCGCTGGGCGGCGTACCACCGTCCGGCAGCAGCGACTGCGGGGGCGGGGTGTGGGTGCCCGGGGGCGGGTTCGAGTCGCTGCCACCGCAGGCAGCGAGCAGGCCCGTACCACCGAGCACGAGAACCTGGAACAGGCGCTTCAGTTTCATTCGGAGAGCTCCTTCGAGGGGCTTGCTGTTCCGTAGACACGGGCACCCAGGCCCGTTGCGGGGTCAGCCCGACCAGCCCGTTTACCTCGCAACGAACGGCAGGCGCGAGCGAGGGGGCACCGGCCGCCGGAGAAGCCGGAGCCGCCGAGCGTCCAAGCCGTTGCTTTCGTTCAGGCTTCCGGGAGGCTCGCCCCGGATTCCACCGCTACTGCCCGACCGCCCGGGGAGCGGCAGCTTGCGGAGCGGGTTCCATCGGCTGGGACAGCTCCTTGTACGCGGTGAGCAGCCGGTAGCCGCTGAACCAGCTCATCCCGACCGCGTAGAGCACCCCGAGCAGCAAGCCGAGGGCAGTGCCCTGCTTGCCGCCGAGCATTCCGATCAGCATTCCTACGACCACCGCAGGGATGAGGAGCACCAGCGGAGAGAACACGCCGTACCAGAAGAGGCCCGAGGTGAGCCCGCGCGGCGGCATCACGTAGCTGGCCCCGGATCGGGACCTGAGACCGATGATGACCTTCCGGGTGAGCAGGTGGCCGTACACGGTAAGGCAGACCTGGTCACCCAGGCGCGCGCCCTGCGCGATCTCGCTTCCGAGACCGTCACTGGCGACGAAGACCTTCTCCAGCGTCTGATCGCCGACCCGGATCCTTGGAAACACCATGCGGTGCTTGGTCCAGAGCGTCTGGCGCCGCACCTCCGCACCGGTGCTGCGGTCCACGTACCGGACGTCCCGCGTCGTGACTCCCCCACCCGTGGGACTCGCGAGCTCCTTCAGCTCCCCGCAGATCGTCGGCATGGCGACCTCCCTTTCGCGTCGTTCCGCACGGCCATGCGCAAGACACAACCAAAAGGCGTCACCACGCGAGCCGCCCTGCCCCGGGAGTTCGTCGTTTCGCCTGCGCCGCGGCGCCCCAACCTGATTCCTGAGCGACTCCAAGGCTTTACGGACGGATGTTTTCGACGCCGGTTTCGGACGCTCGTTCACTTCCCCTCGACTAGGTTCCGCACGCTCCCGACGGGTAACGCCGGGCGTTCACAGGGGAGAACTCCGATGAAGACGCTGACGCTGTGCGCGCTGCTCCTGCCGCTCGCCGCGGTCGCCGACAGCCCGTTCGATGGAACCTGGGTCTCGAAAGAGGACTCG
>CAZDSB010000176.1:0-8848 GCA_964507515.1 uncultured Myxococcaceae bacterium | reverse complement strand
CGTCCGGAAAGGCCAGCGCCGGCCCGTGCTCGGGCGGCGCCCGCCCGGGCCACCGCGCCGTGAGGTCCGCGGAGTCGGGGGTGAGCCAGTCGAAGACCACCTGGTTGCGGGCCATGAACCGCCGCAGGTCGTGGCAGGTCGAGTCCCAGCGGTGACCGATGACGGTGACCTGGGGGGTCGGCGCCTTCGCGGCGAGGCCCTGCAGTCCGCCGAGCCGCTCGCGCGCGAGCGTCCCCACCGCGACCGCGACGGCGGGGGCGGCCGCGGCAATGACGTAGTACTGCCGCGCGTCGAGCCGCAGGACCCGCGTGGGCTCCGAGGCCCGGAAGGCTCCAGGGAACGCGGCCCCGAGCGTGATCGGTACCTCGCCGAAGATGGCGCCCGGGAGCCGCCAGCCGATGTTCTTCTCCCCGCCCTCCATCCGCTTGGTGACCTCGATCTTCCCGGCGAGCACCGCGAAGAGCGCCCGCTCCTCGCCCTCGTGCACCGCGTACTCGCCGGGGCGGAGGTGCACGTCGGCGGCCGCCTGCGCCACGCGCTCGCGATCTGCGTGTGAGAGACCGGCGAAGAGCGGGATGGCGGCGATGTCGTCGACGGTCAGCATGATGAACTGAACTTTCCGTTGCCTCGTGGGGAATGTGCGCGGCACTCCGCCACGCTCGCCTTGAACCACGGGACGAGGCGCGACTTCAGCGAATTGCTGCTCGGTGCGCAACGCGCGTCTGCGCGCTGTCGCGTCGTGCGCGACGTGCGCCGAGCCCAACTGTGCTTGCGCGCTGGTCCGACGCTCCGGACCGCCCGATGCAGTCCGGCTCTGGAGGCGCGAATCAACGCGCCGCTGCCGGGAGTGCCGGATGCAGACGCGACGTGGAAGGTCCCGGGCCGTGGCCCTGAGCGTGGTCCTTGGAGTGGTGGGATGTGGGGGCGTGGAACAGGGCGGGGGTGAGTCGTCGAGCGCCGTGCAGTACCGGCAGGCTCCCGCGACACGTCGCCCGCCGCTGCCGAAGCTGGTCCCGAACCGCTTCGGCGTGTCGCGGACGATGACCGCGAACGGCACGCCGCTGCAAGACGTGGACAATCCGTTCTTCCAGTCCCTGGGACAGAACGGCCGCGCCTGCAGCACCTGCCACGCGCCCGAGGGCGGAATGAGCATCACTCCCCAGCTCGTGCAGGCGCGATTCGCGAGCACGGACGGTCTCGATCCCCTGTTCCGGACGGTCGACGGCGCCACCTCGCCGCTCGCGGACGTGTCGAGCGTCGGGGCGCGCCGCTCCGCCTTCGGGCTCCTGCTCGATCGAGGGCTCATCCGGGTGGGCATCGGCGTCCCGGCGAACGCCGAGTTCGAGCTGGTGGGTGTCGAGGATCCGTACGGGTTCGCCAGCGCCAAGGAGCTCTCGCTCTTCCGGCGCCCGCTGCCCTCCACGAACCTGCGCTTCCTGAGCACGGTGATGTGGGACGGACGGGAGACGTTCAAGGACGGCTCGTCGGCGAACGGCTTCGCCTCCATCCACTTCGACCTGGCCCACCAGAGCGCCGACGCGACCACCGGACACGCCCAGGCCGCGCGTCCGCCGACGGAGGCGGAGCAGGAGGCCATCGTGAGCTACGAGATGGGGCTCTACACTGCGCAGGTCTCGGATCGGCGAGCGGGGCTGCTGGCCGCCGCGGACGCGCAGGGTGGACCCCAGCCGCTGGTCGGACAGGAGTCCTACTTCGGAATCAACGACCCGCTCGGGGCAGATCCCACCGGGCGCCCGTTCGATCCGACGGTGTTCACGCTCTACGACGCATGGAGCTCGTCGTCCGGTCCGGGGGATCCGGTGCGCGAGGCACGGGCCGCCATCGCCCGGGGACAGGAGATCTTCAACCACAAGCCGCTCGCCATCGTCGGCGTCTCCGGCCTGAACGACGACCTCGCGGTGGCCTCGATCCCCGGGACTTGCACGACCTGCCACGACACCCCGAACGCCGGCAACCACTCGGTGCCCGCGCCGCTGCGCATCGGCGTCGACGCGGTCGAGCCTGTGGGCGGACTGAACGTCGCCGGGCTGCCGGTCTACACGCTGCGCAACCTCGCCACCGGCGAGCTCGAGAAGACGACCGACCCGGGCCGCGCGCTCATCACCGGTCGGTGGAAGGACATCGGTCGCTTCAAGGGTCCGACGCTCCGGGGCCTCGCCGCGCACCCGCCGTACTTCCACAACGGCTCGGCGGAGCGGCTGGAGGACGTCATCGCCTTCTACGACGCGCGCTTCCAGATGGAGCTGACCGACCAGGAGAAGGCGGACCTCCTCGCGTTTCTGGCCGCACTGTGAGGAGCGGTCTCTCGCGCCCCTGGCATGGCGCGGGCTCGGGTCTCCATGCCGCCCGGCGAGCGAGCCCTACTCCTCGCCGTGCGGTGGTCCCGAGCATAGTCGCGACATCTCGTCCCCCAGCGCGGCCAGCTGCACATCCCGCTGAGCGCCGCTCGCTGCGCGAACCCGGACGGCCCCCTTCTCCTGGTCGCGCGGACCGGCCGCGACCAGGAACGGGATGGCGAGGCGGTGGGCATCGGCCACCTTCCTCGAGAGTGCGGCGTCACGCTCGTCTAGCCTGGCGCGCAGACCGGCGTCCTCGAGCGCCCGCAGCGCATTCCGGGCGTGGACGCTCCCTCCCTCGATGCTCGCCACCACCACTTGCTCCGGGGCGAGCCACGCGGGAAGCTGACCCCGGTGGTGCTCGAGGAGGATGCCCAGGAAACGCTCGAGGCTCCCCACCAGCGCCCGGTGCAGGACGACCGGCCGGTGCCGGCCGCCTGCTCCATCGGCGAACCCGAGCTCGAATCGCCCCGGCAGGACGAGGTCCACCTGGATCGTCCCGCACTGCCAGGCCCGTCCCAGCCGGTCGCGGAGCGCGAACTCCAGCTTCGGCCCGTAGAACGCGCCCTCTCCCGGCTGGTCGCTCCAGGCCAGGCCCGCGGCGCGCGCGGCGTCGGCGAGCAGCGCCTCTGCCCGGTCCCAGACGGCGTCGTCGCCGAGGCGCTCCGGCGGCCGGCCGGAGAACGCGACCTCCAGTTCCTCGAAGCCGAGCGCGGCGTACAGCGCCCGGAGGCTCCGGACGAAGGCGAGCAGCTCTTCTGGCACCTGATCCTCGCGGCAGAAGACGTGTCCGTCGTCCTGCGAGAACTGGCGGAGGCGGAACAGGCCATGGAGCGCGCCCGAGGGCTCGTCGCGGTGGACGAGGCCGAACTCGGCGATGCGCAGGGGAAGGTCGCTCCACAGCGGGCCCAGGTGGCGAACCAGCTCCATGTGCCCGGGGCAGCTGACCGGCTTCAGCGCCCGGGCCTCGCCTTCCACGACGAGCATCCCCCGCCGGAAGACGCTCCAGTGGCCGCTCCGCTCCCAGACCGGCTGGGCGAGGACCTGGGGACTGCGGACCTCGCGGTAGCCCTGGCGGAGGACGATCCGCCGGAGCTGGTCCTCGAGGGCGCGGAGGAGCTGCAGCCCGCGCGGGTGCCAGAACACGCTCCCGGCAGCCTCCTCCTGGAAGTGGAACAGCCCGAGGCGGTGGCCGAGGGCGCGGTGATCATCGTCGTGCAGCATGGTCGGACTCCGGCGACGAGGCCCGGGGTGGACGACAGGCGGGACGATGGAGGGCCTCGAAGCGCGGGCGCCCCGCCGGAACGGCGGCGGGACGGGGCGGCGTGCTCGAGGGGGTCAGCCCACCGACGCACACACGACGCTCCGACCCGCCGCGCGGGTGGTGGTCGTGGTGGTGCTGGTGCCGAGACTCCTCACGGAGGAAGTGGATAACCGGGAGGGGAGTCCGCCGTCAACCAGGCCCCCGCCGGCCGGCCGCGCTCAGTGGCGGAGGGGCTGGAGCTCCGTCCAGTGCCCCTGGAGGACCTGTCCGGGATTTCCCGACGAGTCGCTCATCACGTACTCGCCGTTCCCGCTGACCCAGGCGTGGGCGTACTCGTTGCTCAGCTTCACGTTCTCGCCGGTCGTCGGGTTGCGGAAGTTCTGCACACCGCGCATCGCGTCGCTCCAGCGTTCCGCCGAGCGGTCCAGGGCGGCCTGACGATGCTCGTATCCCCCCTGGATGCTCTTGCGGGTCTCCTCCGCGGACTGGGCGATGATCTTGGACCGGTCGCGTGCGCTCTGGACGTTGGATGCACTCATGTTCCCCTGGACCTGCAGGACGCGGCTCTGCCACACAGGATCGATCCGGACGGTGGAGAGGACGGTATCGAAGAGCTTCTGGCGCGCCGGGAGCTCGCCCGGGGGCGCCCGCATCGCGAAGAGCTGATCGGCCGTGGACTGGTACATCGCGGATTGACCCATCTGTCCCGTCCCAGGATTCATCGAGGGCATGGCGGTGGCGCGCGTGAAGACCACGGCCGTGAGCCACTCCTCTCCTTGAACCTTCCCCGGGGGAAGCTGGAGCCGGGCCCGGCCGTGGTCGGCGCGGAGGCGCATCTTCACCCCGGCCTGGGCCGCCATCGCCTGGGCCTGCGCGACCTGTTCTTTCAGCGGGGCGTCCACCTCCGGAATGGGCTCGATGCCGAGCACCTTCGCTCCTGGCCTGAGCCGGGGCACGGCGACACGGGTGAGGAAGTCCCGGGCGCTCATCGGCGGGCCGAGCTCCGCCCGCGCGCGGCCCATCTGCGCGGACATCGCGTTCTGGTTCTGCATCGCCTGGCGCATCATCGGGTCGTCCGCCCAGGCCCAGCTCCAGCCCGGGAACATCTCGATCGCGAGGCGTCCGTCCGGGCTCGCGGTCCGGAAGGAGACCTTCACCAGATCGGCCGGGTCACCGATCTTCTGCGCGTAGTGGACCTGCCCGTCGAAGCTCCAGTCGACCGGGACGAGCAGCGACATCGCGGGCATCGGCTTCTCGAACCCGTGCTTGTCGACGATCTCCACCCGCTTGAGGCGCAGATAGCCAGGCTCCGCCGGGCGGCCGGCGAGCGGCGCCAGCCCGGCCAGGAGGAACGTGATCCAGGAGTGACGCATGGGACCTCCCGCGCGGTCCGCCGAGGATCAGCCTCCCGCCGTCGCCCGGGTGCAAGCCCCCGATGCCGGACGCTACAGTCGCATCCACGGTGCAGGAGCTCATCGAGCGGTACGGACTCGCGCCTCATCCGGAAGGCGGCTGGTACCGCGAGACGTACCGCGCGGCGCGCACCCTGCCGGGGTCCAGCCGGAGTGTCTGCACGGCGATCCTCTACCTCCTCGCCGAGGGCCAGCGCTCGCGCCTGCACCGCATCGACGCCGACGAGATCTGGCACTTCCACCGAGGCGACCCGCTGCACGTCGTCGAGCTCGTCCGGGCCGCAGCGGCGCGGGTGCATGTGCTCTCCGCCGAGGCACCTCAAATCGTCATCTCGGCCGGCAGCTGGTTCGGGGCGATGCCCGCGCCCGGCTCGCGCTGGACACTCTGCGGCTGCACGGTGTCGCCTGCCTTCGAGTTCGCGACCTTCGAGATCGGTGACACGGCGCGGCTCCTGGCAGAGTTCCCCCTCGCGACGAGGCAGATCCTCGCGCTCCAGTCGAGCTGAGCGGACGTGGGGCGTGGCACACTGCGCCCCCTGCGCTGGCCCACCCCCGGAACGATCGCAGCAGCGACCCTCGTTGCGGTCATCCTCGTGGTCTGGCCGTGGTCGGCGAGTCCGTTCAGCGGACCGAAGTGGGTGCTCACCGCCGTGGGCGCTGTGGCGTGTGTGGTCCTCCTGGTGCGGGGAGCACGCAGGCCCGGTCCCGTCGCCCTCGCCGCCGTCGCCACCCTCGCAACGTCGCTCCTCTCCTCGCTGCTCGCGCGCGGCGCCACGCCGGGGTGGATGCTCGCCGGCCCACTGCTCGTCGCCGCCCTCGCGCTCCTCGAGGCGCCGCTCCCCTGGCGGGCCGTGGGAGCCGCGGGCGGGCTGGCCGCGGCCGTCGTGCTGCTCCAGGCGCTCGGGCTCGACCCGTTCGCGCGGTTCGGCGCCCAGGCGGAGGGGAGCCGGCTCGTGCTGTACGGGACGCTCGGGAACCCGGACTTCGTCGCGTCGGTGCTCGGCGTCACCGCTCCCCTCACGCTCGTCGCCGGGCTGCGTGGCCGGCCCGCGCGGCGATGGCCTGGCCTGCTGTCGGTGGCGATCCAGATCCTCGCGCTCGCGCTCCTGCGCTCATTCGCGACGGTGCTGGCGCTCGGCGCGGCGGTGGCGGTCGCCGTGCTCTTCCCCGGCGCCGGGCGAGAGCGGCGATGGCTGGCGCTCGCGCTCGGCTCTGCGATGCTCGTCGCGGCCCTCCCGCTCGCCGGCCGCTCGCCGTCCACGGTCCTCCGCGGGCGCTGGTACCTCACGTCCACCGCCGCCGCGCACGTCGCCGACGCGCCATGGCTGGGGCAGGGACCCGGCGCGGTCGTGCTCCACTGGCCGGCCTGGGAGCTCGAGCGATGGCGCGGCCGTTGCGGCACGGATCCGGCCTGCGTCGCCGGGCACCCCGAGGCGAGGTTCACCGGCGTCCAGGAACATCTCCACGACGACTGGCTCGAGCGCCTCCTCGAAACGGGCATCGTCGGGCTCGCTGCACTGCTGGCGCTGTTCGGCTCGGCATTCACGGCCGCGCTCCGGTCGGGAACCCTCGAGGGGCTGGGCATCGCGTCCGGCCTCGCCGCGCTCGCCGCCAGGGCCACGGTGGATTTCCCGCTCCAGCGGCCGGCAGACCTCGTTCTCCTCGCGGTGCTCTGCGGTGCGGCATCGGGCCTGCACCGTCGTGATTTCGTGGACGCTCGCGGCTCGACTCAGGGAAGCTCCCGGGCAAGGGGAGGGCTTCATGAATCGACTGGTGGTGCTCCTGGTGCTCGCCGCGCCGGCGAGCGGCGGTGACTGGCAGAAGCGGCAGTCCGACTTCTACGCGAAGCAGAACGCCGAGCGTAAGCAGCTCGGCCTGGACGCGAACGCGCTGCGGTCCAAGTACCCGACGCCGGAGGTGACGTTCTCCGGGAGCGGCTCGGGCGGCACCGGCGCGCAGTGCCTCCAGCTGTGTCCAGGCAAGACCGGCAAGTTCGCGCTGAAGGGCAAGTTCTCGCCGGGCAGCCTCTTCCTGGTCGAGAGCAATGACGTCGAGGTCGTCGAGGAGCAGCAGACCGCCAGCGGCTGGGAGGCGACGGTGAAGGCCAGGGCGGATGCGCCCCCGGAGAGGGTTCGCGTGTCGGTCACTGCCCCCGTCTCCAGCATCCAGGTCCAGGCCCCCGGCCTGGAGATCGGCTGCGAGTACACCTTCACCTTCGACGTGAAGGGTGGAGACACGATGGTGCTCAAGGTCAACTTCCCCTGCGGGAAGGACGAGACGCTCGCCAGCGGCGATTGGAGCCGCGCGGGGAAGGCGCTCGGGAAGCACACCTACCAGGTCCGCCGCAGCGAGCACTCGCTCTCCCTGAACCGCCAGGTCCCGCAGGAGGAAGCCCAGGCGCAGGGTCAGGGGATGATGGACGTCATGCAGTCGAAGGAGTGGAAGGCGCTCGATGCCCGCTTCAATGCCCAGATGACGAAGGTGCAGGCGTGCACCAAGGGGCCGCAGGCCCAGATGGGGCCCTGCATGCAGGCGCTCCAGCCCGAGATGGACAAGATCAGCAAGGAGCGGCAGGCGCTGATGGACGCGGCCGAGCAGAAGGGCGGGCTCACCTTCGGCTGTGGCGAGCTCGACGTCCAGACGAACGCCGGAACGCTGAAGGGCACCGCCAACCAGTGCGCCGGTCACAAGAAGGACGAGCGGCTGCCGGTGACCGGCAAGTACACCTCGCCCTGACCGGTCGGCGCCCTAGGCCTAGGGCGTGATGCGCTCCATCATCCGGGCGAACGGAATCGTCTCCCGGACATGGTGGAGGCCGCACACCCAGGCGACGGTCCGCTCCACGCCGAGCCCGAAGCCGGCGTGGGGCACCGTCCCGTACTTGCGGAGGTCGAGGTACCAGGAGAACGCCTCGCGAGGCAGGTGGTGCTCGGCGATGCGCTTCTCGAGGGTCTCGAGGTCGTCCTCGCGCTGCCCACCACCGACGATCTCGCCGTACCCCTCGGGCGCCAGCACGTCCATGCCCAGCGCCAGGCGCGGGTCCTTCGCGTCGCGCTTGAAGTAGAACGCCTTCAGCTCCACGGGGTAGCGGTGGACGATGACCGGACGGTCGTACTGGCTGGCCAGCACCGTCTCCTCGTCGCCGCCGAAGTCGTCGCCGAACTTCGCGGGATGCCCCGCGGCCTTGAGCCGCTCGATGGCGTCCTCGTAGGTGATGCGCGGGAAGGGCGCCTGCACGTTCTTGAGCTTCGAGACGTCGCGCTCCAGGACAGTGACCAGCTCCTGCTCGTGCTTCTCGAGGACCCTTCCCACGACGAAGGAGATGAGCCCCTCGGCGAGGACCATGTCCTCCTCCAGCGTCATGTACGCGACCTCGGGCTCCACCATCCAGAACTCGGTGAGGTGCCGGCGGGTCTTGCTCTTCTCGGCGCGGAAGGTGGGGCCGAAGCAGTAGACCTTCCCCAGCGCAGCCGCGGCGGCCTCCATGTACAGCTGCCCGGACTGGGTGAGGTAGGCGTTGCCCAGGTCGAAGTAGGGGACGGTGAAGAGCGTGCTGGTCCCCTCGCAGGCTGCGGGGGTGAAGATCGGCGCGTCGACGAGGGTGAAGCCGTTCCCGTCGAAGTAGTCTCGGATGGCCTTCTCCACCGTCGCCCGCACGCGGAGGATGACGTTCTGCCGCGCCGAGCGTAGCCAGAGGTGGCGGTGCTCCATGAGATAGGCCACCCCGTGCTCCTTGGGGGTGATCGGGTAGTCCTTGGCCTCGGAGACGACCGCCAGATCCTTCACCGACAGCTCGTACCCGATGGGGCTCCGCG
>CAZDSB010000175.1:0-5118 GCA_964507515.1 uncultured Myxococcaceae bacterium | reverse complement strand
CGAGGCCCTGACAGAGGTGCTCCGCGCCGTCGAGGCCCAGAAGGTGGACCGGGTGGTCTCGCTCGGGGACATCGTCGGCTACGGCGCCTCGCCCAACGAGTGCTGCCGCCTGGTCCGCAACGTCGCGGAGGTCACCCTCCTCGGGAACCACGACGCCGCCGTGGCCGGCCGGATGGACTACTCCTTCTATTACGAGGGTGCCCGCCACGCGCTGGACTGGTCCGCCGAGGTCCTCTCCGAGGAGAACCACGCGTGGCTCCGGAGCCTCCCCTACACCTACCGGGTGGGGGAGATCGGCTTCAGCCACGGCTCCCCGGTCGACCCGCGCGCCTACGAGTACGTCTTCGCGCTCGAGCAGGCCCGCGAGCTCGTGCCCGACATGGAGGATCTCGCCGAGGTCACCTTCATCGGCCACAGCCACCTCTGCAAGGCGTTCGCCGTGGGGAACAGCGAGGTGAACGACGTCGTGGCGCAGAAATTCTCGTTCCGGCGCGGCTACCAGTACCTCATCTCGGTGGGGAGCGTGGGCCAGCCGCGCGATTACGACAACCGGGCCTGCTTCGTGGTCTGTGACACGACTGCCCGGACCGTGGAGTACATCCGCGTCGAGTACGACATCGAGGGCGCCGCCCGGCGCATCTTCGAGGCCGAGCTGGCGCCGAACTTCGGCCGCCGTCTCTTCCTGGGGGTCTGACCCGTGACGACCCGTTTCCTCGCCGTCGTGCTGCTGCTGGCCGTGACCGGGTGCGCGCGCAAGGAGCCGTCGCCCGAGTTCACCCGCGCCTCCGAGCGGTTCAACAAGCTCTACGCCAAGGAGCTGGACGACGCCTACGTCGACCCGGGCATGCGCGAGGTCGAGGCCCTGCTGGAGAAGGTCTCCCCGGACTCCCTCGACGCGCAGGCCGCCAGCCAGCTGCTGACCCGCATCCGGGAGAACCGGGCTCGCATCGAGCAGGCCTCTACGGACCAACAGAAGGCGCTCGCCGCCGCCAGGACCGCGCCGACCTTCTCCGGTCCCTCGGTGGCTCCGCCGCCGGCTCCGCCCCCCGGCACCCGTCCGGTGGCGGCTGCGCCTCCCGATGCCGGGCCGCCCTCGGCGCCCACCGCCGGGATGCCGATGCGCGACTTCAACCGCCTGTTCGGGGACTGCTTCGAGGCCGCCGGCCCGGTGGAGGTCAACGGGCGTGGCCCGCGGGACTCCTACGCGATGGTGGACTCGGACCGGTGCCGCCGCGCGATGCCTGCGCTCACCAACTCGCTGGTCCTGGCCGACAGCGAGACCGTGATGGGCACCGTCCCCAAGTCGGCGCTCCACCGCACCCTGCCGGACGGTGGAATGCCCCCTGCGGCGACCGACGCGGGGAGTTAGTGTCCGCACCCCCGCATGCAAGACGGCACCTTCCTTGCGCTGATGCGCCTCGTCCCGAAGTCCGCGCTCTCTCGCGCGGTGGGGACGCTCACCCGCTTCCCGGCCCCGGCTGGCGTCCACCGGGCAGCCATGCGTGCCTTCGCCCGTGCGTACCGCGTGGACATGGCCGAGGCCGAGACTGACTTCGGGGGCTACGGCCGGTTCAGCGACTTCTTCAGCCGGAGACTGCGCCCCGGGGCCCGGACGGTGGACCCCGATCCCCGGGTGGTCGTCTCGCCGGTGGACGGCGCGGTGAGCCAGGCGGGCATTCTCGAGCGCGGGAGCTGCATCCAGGCCAAGGGCATCCAGTTCCCGGTGGAGCGGCTCCTGGACGACTCCGAGCTCGCTGGCCGCTACGCGCTCGGGGGCGCCTACGCCACCCTCTACCTCGCGCCACGTGACTACCACCGCGTGCACTCGCCGGTGGCGGGCGCGGTGGTCTCCTCGCGGTACCTCCCCGGCGAGTTCTGGCCGGTGAACCCCGCGACGGTGCGCAACCGAGACGCGCTCTTCTGTCTCAACGAGCGACTGGTCACGGTGCTGGACACGGCGACCTTCGGCCGGGTGGCAGTGGTGAAGGTGGGCGCCACCTGCGTGGCGCGGATCCGCGCGGCGTACGACGACCGGCTCACCCACGCCGGGCAGTCCGCGGGGCTGCGGACCTACGTTCCGCCGCGTCCGGTGGAGAAGGGCGCCGAGCTGGGCCGCTTCGAGATGGGGTCCACCGTCATCCTCCTCTTCGAGCCCGGGCGGGTGGTCTGGGACGACCGGCTGGTCCCCGAGGCGGTGGTGCGGATGGGCCAGCGCATCGGAGGCGCTCCGTGAGCCAGCGCATCTCCGGCGTGAAGGGGATGAACGATCTCCTCCCGCCCGACATCGCGGTGTGGCATGCGCTCGAGGCAGCGATCCGTGAGACCTTCCGCCGCTTCGGCTACGAGGAGGCGCGGACTCCGGTGGTGGAGGACACCGCGCTCTTCGTCCGGAGCGTGGGCGAGGCGACCGACATCGTCGGCAAGGAGATGTACACCTTCGAGGACAAGGCGGGCCGCAGCCTCTCCCTGCGCCCCGAGGGAACCGCGCCCTGCGTCCGGGCGTACGTCGAGCACGCCGTCGCCCAGCGCGAGCCGGTGACCCGCTGGTGGTACCTCGGCCCGATGTTCCGGTACGAGCGGATGAAGACCGGACGCTACCGGCAGTTCTGGCAGGTGGGTGCCGAGGCGTATGGCGTCTCCGCGCCAGCGCAGGAGACCGAGCTCATCGACCTCGCGATGCAGCTGTTCCGCGCGGTGGGGCTGGAAGGGATCCGGGTGGAGCTGAACTCGCTCGGGGACCCGGAGACGCGGGGCGTGTACCTCGAGTCGCTCCGGACCTTCCTCCGCGCGCACCGGAGCGAGCTCTGCGCCGAGTGTCAGGAGCGGACCGAGAAGAACCCTCTGCGCGTCTTCGACTGCAAGAACCCGGGATGCCAGGCGGTCCTCGCCGGCGCGCCGGCCATCACCGATGCGCTCTCCGACGAGGCCCGCGCTCACTTCGAGGCCGTGCAGCGGCAGCTCACCTTGCTCGGCATCCCCTTCCGCGTGAACCCACGGATGGTGCGGGGCATCGACTACTACACGCGGACCGCGTTCGAGTTCGTCTCCGAGGACCCGGTGCTGGGCACGGCCTCCGCGGTGGGCGGAGGCGGCCGGTACGACCGGCTGGTGAAGGAGCTGGGGGGGCCGGACACGCCGGCGGTGGGCTGGGCGCTGGGCATGGACCGGCTCTGCCTGCTCCTCCAGGCGAAGGGCAGCATCCAGCCGGCACGCCCCGAGCTCTTCGTCGCGGTCGCCGAGGAGGGCGCGGCGGATGCGGCGCTGGCACTGGTGAGTCGGCTCCGGAAGGCGGGGCACCGGGTGGACTTCGACGCCCGCGGCGGGAGCCTGAAGAGCCAGATGAAGCGGGCCGACAAGTCGGGGGCGACCTTCGCCCTGGTGCTCGGTTCCCGCGAGCTGACCTCGGGCGACGCGCAGCTGAAGCGGCTTGCCGGCGGCGAGCCGGTGACCGTCCGTCTCGACGCGCTGGAGTCCGCACTGTCGGACGGCCGCTGATCCCTGTCCTGAACTAGAGTGCGCCGTCGTGCGCCTTCCCGTGGGTCGAGAGTTTCGAGTCTGTGTTTCCGCGATCCTGGCGGTCGCCTGCGGGTCCGCCCAGGAGCAGCCGTCCACCCGGGGGACCGCGTCCAGTCTGCTGGCCTGCGGACCGGTTCAGCCCTGCGCGACCGCCGCGGAGCAATGCTTCAGCACGGCCGCCTGTGGACCACCTCCTGGCGGGTGTCAGACCCCCGAGACCGGAGATCTGAAATGCCATCGCACCTGTGTCGACGAGGGCTCCTGCGCACCGAATGAGCGCTGCGTTGCGCAGGTGATCTTCGAGCCCCCGCAGGGGACGGACGTCCCCACGCAGACGCATCTCTGCGTCGCTCGCTAGGGTGCGCCCGGGCAGACGGCGCGCTAGCGTCACCTCGGCGTGCGCCTGTCTCCCGGAATCAGGCTCGGGCGGTACGAGATCCTCTCCGTGCTCGGCGCGGGCGGGATGGCCGAGGTCTACCAGGCCCGCGACGGGCAGCTCGGAAGGAACGTCGCCATCAAGGTGGTCAACGAGTCGCTCGCCGGAAGCCCGGAGCTTCTGCGGCGGTTCGAGCAGGAGGCCCGGATCGCGGGCTCGCTGAACCATCCGCACATCGTCGCGGTCTACGACGTGGGGACCCACGACGGTGCGCCGTACGTCGTCACCGAGCTGCTGGAGGGAGAGTCGCTGCGGCGCCGCCTCGACCGTGGCCGGATTCCCCTGGCCACCGCGCTCGACTGGGCTGCGCAGCTGGCCCAGGGCCTGGCGGCGGCGCACCGGCGTGGCGTGGTGCACCGGGACGTGAAGCCGGACAACGTCTTCGTCGGCCCCGCCGGCCAGGTGAAGCTGCTCGACTTCGGCATCGCCAAGCTGGTCGAGGACGTCCGCGCCGGTCCGCACGGCTTGCTCGATCCCACCGTCGCCCCGAAGAGCGACGTCACCCGGACCGGATCGGTGATCGGGACGCCAGGCTACATGTCTCCCGAGCAGGTCCGCGGGGAGCCGCTGGACGCGCGGAGCGACATCTTCAGCCTCGGTGCGGTCCTCCACGAGATGCTGTCTGGCCAGCGCGCGTTCCCCGGGGCGGGTGTGGTCGAGAGCGGATACGCCATCCTGAACTCGGATCCGCCCTCGCTGCCCGAAGGGGTGCCGCCGGTGGTCGGCCAGGTCGTCCAGCGCTGCCTGGAGAAGGATCCGGAGCGACGGTTCCAGACCGCGGCGGACCTCGGCTTCGCGCTCGACGTCGTCCGGCACCCGACCACCGCCGTCGGGCCGGTGCCTGCCCGTCGGTCGAGGCGCGCTCTGTTTGCTGCGGTCGCTGCAGGGGTGCTGCTCGCGCTCGTGGCCGGCGCGTGGCTCAGGACCCGGCCCGCAGCTCCGGTGACGTCCGTCCCCTCGTTCGAGCAGCTGACTTACCGGCTGGGGGCGGTGCGCGCCGCGCGGTTCGCACCCGATGGGCGGGTCATCTTCAGCGCGAGCTTCGACGGGAAGGGCGAGGAGGTGTTCAGCAAGCCCGCGAGCTCGATCGAGCCGCAGTCGCTGGGGCTGAAGGACACCCGGCTCATGGCGGTGTCGCGCTCGGGTGTTCTCGCCCTGCTGCTCGA
>CAZDSB010000174.1:0-5047 GCA_964507515.1 uncultured Myxococcaceae bacterium | reverse complement strand
GAAGCCGATCCGGAGCTGCGCGACCTCAAGCACCTTCCCGAAGATGTGAGCCAGCGGCAGCCAGAGGTACTGCAGATCGTCCGCGGTGAGGATCCCCAGCGCGTCGATCGCTTCCGCCTCGTAGACCCAGACGTCGTGGGTCAGCTCCACGCCCTTGGGCCGCCCGGTCGTGCCCGAGGTGTAGATCAGCGTCGCCAGGTGCTCGGAGTCAACCGCCCGCGCCGTGGCCTCGAACGCCCGCGGGTCACGGGCATCGTTCGCTCGTCCCTTCTCGATCAGCTGCTCGAGGGTGATCACCCATCCGTCGGAGCTCGGCGCTCCGTCGAAGACGATGACGTTCCGCACTTTCGGGAGATCGCTCCTCCGGCCCGAGAGCTTGCGGACCTGCTCCTCGTTCTCCGCGAACACCAGCACCGCGTTCGAGTCGTTGATGATGAACACGCAGTCGTCGGCGGTGCTCGAGGGATAAATCGTGGTGGTCGCTCCCCCGGCACAGAGCGTCGCCAAGTCCGCGAGCACCCAGTCGAGCCGGGTCGAGGAGAGCAGGGCACAGCGCTCCTCCATGCGGAGCCCGAGCTCCCTGAGCCCGCAGGAGGCGGCCCGCACCCGCTCGCCCAGCTCCGTCCAGTTGACGGAGATCCAGTCGTCCCCCCGGGGGGCCAGGAACGCCGTGGCACGAGGGGTGGCCGCCACGCGTCCGAGGAACAGCTCCGGGATCGTCCGAGCCGGCCGCGTGCTGGCAGGGCCCGACGAGATCCTTGGCTCCATGACCGCCGTTTCCATGGTGGCTCCTCCCTCCCAAACTGCTCCGAGGACGCGTCCTCCGCGCGACGGTTCCAGATGCAAGGAACGATCCCCGGGGCCACCACCCTGGAGCGCGGGCGACCTCGGCGCAGAAGCTGCGCGTCGCCCGGTACAGCCATGTCGAAAGCTGGGCCGGCACGGGCGCGGGGGGGGGCAGGGACGTTCAGGTCGACGTCGAGGCGCTGCGGATCCACGACTCGAGCGCCGTGACCGGCTGCACGCCCATCCGACGCTCCTGCTCCCTGCCCTCTCGGAAGAGCACCGCGGTCGGAATGGCGCGGATCCCGTGCTGGGACCCGGCGTCGGGATTCCGCTCCGTGTCGACCTTGAGCACCACCGCGTCGCCCGCCACCCGGCGTGCCACCTGCTCGAAGATGGGGCCGGCCACCCGGCAGGGCGCGCACCACGGGGCCCAGAAGTCCACCAGAACCGGCACCGGCGAGGACGCGATGGCCCGGGCGAGCCCTGCGGAGTCCACGTCCTGTGGCGCTCCGGTGGTGGGCAGCGGCTCCTTGCACCGCCCGCACACCGGCGTGCCCGTGCCGGTCCCGACCCGGTTGAACGCCCCACACGACGGACAGCGGTACGTGGCCACGGCTCGCCTCAGCGCAGCCGGGTGACCAGCACCCGCTCCTCGGTGAGCTCCTCCATGGCGTAGCGCACGCCCTCGCGGCCCAGCCCGCTCCGCTTCACCCCGCCGTAGGGCATGTTGTCGCTCCGCAGGCTCGGCGCGTCGTTCACGATGACCCCGCCGACCTCGAGCTCGTGAAACGCCTGCCGCACCCGGGCGAGGTCGTGGGTGAAGATGCCGGCCTGCAACCCGTACTGCCCCGCGTTCACCGCCCGGAGCCCCGCCTCCCAGTCCGCCACCGGCCAGACCGCAACCACCGGACCGAAGATCTCCTCCCGAGCCGCCTTCGACTGCTCGGGGACGTCGGCGAGCACCGTGGGCTGCAGCAACCGGCCCTCGCGCCGGTGCCCGGCGAGGACCCGCGCTCCGCCGGCCACGGCCTCGTCGACCCACTCGGTGATGCGCCCCGCCGAGCGATCGTCGATGACCGGCCCGCACACGGTGCGCTCGTCGGCAGGGTCGCCGGTGGGCACCGCCTTCGTCCGCGCCAGCACCTTCTCGAGGAAGGCTCCGTGGGCCTTCTGCTCCACGTAGACCCGCTGGACCTTGATGCACACCTGTCCGGCGTACCCGAAGCCGGCCGCCACGCAGCGCTCGGCCGCCCAGTCCAGGTCTGAGTCGGCGCTCACGATCGCCGCGGCGTTGCCCCCCAGCTCCAGCAGGACCCGGCCCGGCGCCTTCTGCTTCAGGGACCAGCCCACCGTCGCGCTTCCGGTGAAGGAGAGGATGCGGACCCGGGGATCGGTGGCCAGCCGCTCGGCGACGGCGTTGTCACAGGTGATGACTTGCAGAGCCGCCCGGTCGGCCCCGGCCTGCTGCGCGATCTCCGCGAGGAGCAGCTGGGCGGACGGTGCCTGCGGCGGAGGCTTGATGATGATCGGCGCGCCCACCGCCAGCGCCGGAGCCACCTTGTGTGCCCCGAGGTTGAGCGGGAAGTTGAAGGGCACGATCCCCACCACCACGCCGGCGGGAAAACGCCGGATCTCGCACTCCACGCCCTCGGTGCCCTCGGTCAGGTCCACCGGCACGATGGAGCCGCCGAAGCGGGTCAGCTCGGCGGCGGCCAGCCGGAACACCTCGATGGCCCGCCGCACCTCCACCCGCGCCGAGGTGATGGGTTTTCCCGCCTCGTCGGAGATGCTCCGGGCCATCTCGTCGGCCCGGGCGCGCAGCCCGGCCACGATGCCCTCGAGCACCTCGCGTCGCTTCCCTGCGCTCTGCCGCTGGAGCCGTTCCCGCGCGCCCGAGGCTGCCGCGAGCGCCTGTCCCGCCTGCGCTGCAGAGGCCTGTGCGACCCGCCGGAGCAACCGCCCGTCCCAGGGGGCCCGCACATCCACCTGGTGCTCGCCCTGGACCCAGACGCCGTCGATCCACAGCCGTCCGTCCGCCATGGGAGGGACGTACTCCTGCATTGAACGGGCGGCAACCCTGTGGCAAGCGTGCCCGCGCCGGATGCCGGACACTCACCCTCTCCCCTACCGCCGTCGCGCCACCGTCCTGGTGCTCCTCTGGGTGGCACTGGCCGTGGTGCCCCTCGTCTTTCCGTCGGCCATCCTCCCGTTCGCCGGCTCGGCGCTCATCGCTTATCTGGTCGCGCCGGCGGTCCACTGGCTCACCGGTCAGAAGGTGTTCGGCCGGGTCATCCCCCGCTGGGTGGCGATCCTCCTCATCTACGCCGCCTTCTTCCTCCTCACCTACCTCTTCATCATCGCCATCGTCCCCCAGCTCTACCGGGAGGTGGTGCGCATCTCCTCGAACGCCTTCGCCTTCGCACGGTCACTCACGCCCGAGCGCGTGCAGGAGATCGCCCGGCAGATGGAGGACTGGCTCAACTCGCACGGGGTGCCGGTGGCGCTGTCCTCGCGGTCGCTGGAGGGGGCGGACGTTGCCGAGGCCTACACCGGTCGGCCGACCTGGAGCCTCTCGATGGACCTCGAGCGGCTCATCCACGACGCCGCCGGGCGCTTCTCGGGCGTCGCCACCGCGAACGTCGCCAGGCTGGTCGGGTTCACCCAGGCGCTGATCACCGGGGTGTTCAAGGGTGTCTTCACCCTCTTCCTGATGCTGATGGTCGCGGCGTTCATCTCGATCGACGCCGCCGGGATCCGCACCTACTTCTACTCGCTGGTCCCACCGGAGTGGGCCGAGGACGCCTCCGCGCTGGTACGCCGGATCGACCGGGGACTGGCGGGCGTGGTGCGCGGGCAGGTCACCATCTGTGTGGTGAACGGAGTGCTCACCTTCTCCGGGCTGGTGCTCTTCGGCGTGAAGTTCGCCTTCCTGCTCGCGACCGTCGCGACCTTCTTCAGCCTCATCCCGATCTTCGGAACCATCATCAGCTCGTTCCCCATCGTCATCCTGGCCCTGGCGCAGAGCTGGCGGGCCGGCTTCGGCATGCTGTTCTGGATCATCGGCATCCACGCGCTCGAGGCGTACTTCCTGAACCCCAAGATCATGGGCAACGCGGCGCGGATGCACCCGGTGGTGGTGGTGTTCGCGCTCATTGCCGGCGAGCGATCCTACGGGCTGCTCGGCGCGCTCTTCGCGGTCCCGGTCGCTGCGGTGCTGGTCGCGTGCTTCGAGTTCGCACGCCGCAAGGCGCAGCCCGTGCCCGTCGACCTGCTCGGGGGTTGAAACCAGCTAGCCCCCCGAGGCTCAGCAGCGGCGCGCGACCACGCAGTGCCCGCTACTGTCGCAGAACGGGGTCCCGCATCCGTTGAGCAGCGTCTGGTTGCTCGGATCGGGGCTGCCTGCCGGACACGACGCGGGCGCCGGACAGCTCGGCGCGTGCGAGAGGTTCACCACGTCGGTCCCGTTCCCGCAGCACCCGTTGGGCACGCACTCGTCCGTCGAGCCGGGCGTGCACACGTCGCCCACCACACCGCCGCCGCCGTCGTCCATCGGGCCACAGGCCGCGAGCCCGAGTAGGACGCCGGCAAGGATTCCCCACCTGTTTCGCTTCATCTTCCCCACGCCCTCCTGTCGTCCGCCCGGATGACGGGCGGGGCGGCAGGAATCTTCATCGGTTCATCGAGCCCAGGAAGTCCGCGTTCGATTTCGTGGGCCGCATGTGCTTGAGAACGAACTCCATCGCGTCGATGGGCGTGAAGGGGTGCAGGACCTGCCGCAGCGCGGTGACCCGGATGAGGTCCTCCGGCTTGAGGAGCAGCTCCTCCTTCCGCGTTCCGGACTTGTTGATGTCCAGACAGGGGAAGATGCGCTTCTCCATCAGCTTCCGGTCGAGGACGATCTCCGAGTTTCCGGTGCCCTTGAACTCCTCGAAGATGACCTCGTCCATGCGGCTGCCGGTGTCGATGAGCGCGGTGCCGATGATGGTCAGGCTGCCGCCCTCCTCGATGTTCCGCGCCGCGCCGAAGAAGCGCTTCGGCTTGTGCAGCGCGTTCGAGTCCACGCCGCCGGAGAGGATCTTCCCGGAGGGAGGCACGACCGTGTTGTACGCGCGGGCCAGGCGGGTGATCGAATCGAGGAGGATCACGACGTCCTGCTTGTGCTCGACGAGGCGCTTGGCCTTCTCGATCACCATCTCGGCCACCTGGACGTGGCGGGTCGGCGGCTCGTCGAACGTCGAGCTGATGACCTCGCCCTTCACGG
>CAZDSB010000173.1:0-8260 GCA_964507515.1 uncultured Myxococcaceae bacterium | reverse complement strand
AGACGCACGTCCCGGCGACCAGCACGTCCGCGCCCGCCGCGGCGGCGATGGGGCCGGTCGTCAGGTCCACGCCGCCGTCCACCTCGAGCTCGCAGCGCGGCGCTCTCTGCTGGATGAGCGACCGCGCTCGGCTCAGCTTCGGCATCACCTCGTGGATGAACTTCTGTCCCCCGAAGCCCGGGTTCACCGTCATCAGGAGCAGGAGGTCCAGGCTCTCCACCACGTCCTCCACCGTCGTCAGCGCCGTCCCGGGGTTCAGCCCCACCCCGACCTGCTTGCCGGCCTGCCTCACTTGCTGGATGGCGCGGTGCAGGTTCGGCGTCGCCTCCTGGTGGAGAATCAGCAGATCGCCCCCGGCCTTGATGAACGCGTCGGTGTAGCGCTCGGGCCGCTCGATCATGAGGTGGATCTCGAGCGGCAGCTTCGTCCCTCGCCGCATGGCCTCCACCACCGGGATGCCCAGCGACAGGTTGGGCACGAACAGCCCATCCATGACGTCGATGTGAAAGCGGTCCGCCCCACCCCGCTCGGCGTCGGCGACCTGCTCACCGAGCCTCAGGTAGTCCGCAGCGAGGATGGAGGGCAGGATCTTCACGACTCAGGTCGATAGCCCGGCCGCGGCCGCCCGGTCCACCAGGAACGTGACTCGCCCCGAGGTCGGAACGATCCCCCGGGCCGGAATCTCCGAGACCGGCGCATTCCCCTTCAGGACCGCCCTCAGTGCCCAGGCCTTGTCCTGTCCCGACACGAGAAACAGCACCTCGGCCGCCGCGTTCAGCACGGGGAAGGTCAGGGTGATGCGGTGGGTCCGGAACTTCTCCACCCAGTTCGCCGCCACCCAGCGGGTGCGCTCGGCGAGGGCCGGCGAATGGGGAAAGAGCGAGGCGGTGTGCCCATCCGGCCCCAGCCCGAGCAGGATCAGGTCGAAGCCGGGGAAGGCCGTCGTCTCCGGGAAGAGCGTGCGGAGGGTGCTCTCGTAGTCCGCCGCGGCCTCCTCGGCAGGGAGCTCACCCTTGATGCGGTAGACGCTGGACTGGTTCACGAAGGGCTGACCGGTCAGGTTCTCTCGCGCCATCCGGGCGTTGCTCTCGGGGCTGTCCGGCGGGACGTTCCGCTCGTCGCCGAAGCAGAACACCGTCCTGTCCCAGGGCAGCCGCGGCCCGTCCGCCATCCGCCGGTAGAGCGCGCGCGGCGTGTTCCCGCCCGAGAGCGCCAGAGTGAAGCGGCCGCGCGCATTCACCGCGGCCCAGGCGCGGTCATGGATCCACTGCGAAGCGGTCCTCGCCACCGCGTCCAGATCGTCCAGCACTCGCAGCGTCGGACCCGACATCGCCCACCTCAGCTCTCGTCGAAGGCCGCGCAGTGCGCTGCGCCCCACAGCGCCGCCCGGTCGTTGAGCACCACCAGCACCGGGACGGACTCCAGCAGAGCCCGCATCCGTCCCTTGTCGAGGAACGCGGTCATGAAGAGCCCATCCCGCCTGAAGGCGGCCAGATTCTTCGGCGCGATGCCGCCGCCCAGGAAGATGCCGCCGGTCGCCAGCATTTGGAGCGCGACGTTCCCCGCCTCGGCGCCGTAGGCGGAGACGAACGCGTCGAGCGCCTGGACGCAGACCGGATCCGACTGGTCCAGCGCCGAGCGGGAGATGACCGCCGCCGCATCTTCCTTCGCGAAGCGCTCGGCGAGCGCCGGCGACTCCGGCACGCCCGAGCGCTCGCGCAGGAAGCGGTAGAGCCGCACCAGCCCGCTCCCGGACAGGATGCGCTCCGCGCTCACCCGGCCCACCTCGCGGGCGATGGTTTCCATCACCTCCGCCTCGAGATGGTTCCGGGGCGCGAAGTCGGAGTGCCCGCCCTCGGTCGCGAACGGGCGGTGGCGCTGGCCGTCCCAGTAGAGGCCCGCGCAGCCCAGCCCGGTGCCGGCGGAGAGGATGGCCTGGTTCCCCGCGGCGTCGTGGGCGCCAGCCTGGAGGACGGCGAAGTCGGTCGGCCCGAGGTGCCGCAGTCCGTAGGCATTGGCCTTCAGGTCGTTCAGCAGGGTGACCTTCGGCACGCCGAGGATGTCGGCCAGTCGCCGCGCGTCCACCACCCAGGGAAGGTTCGGCGTCTCGATGCGGCCGTTCTTCACCGGGCCGGCCACTCCCAGCGCCGCCGCCGTGGCCGCCGGTCGCGCCTCGTCCACGAAGCGGCGAACGATGGTCTCGAGGTCCGGCGCCGACCGGCTCGGGTACACCAGCTCCTTCATCAGTAGGAGACGCCCCGCCTGCACGTCGAACGTCGCCAGCCGCGCGTTGGTCCCCCCGATGTCGCCGGCGACGATCACGTCCCGGAGCTCTCCCAGTGCCGTCCGTCACGGCGGAGCAGCTCGTCGGCCTCGTGCGGCCCCCAGCTCCCCGCGAGGTAGTTCGGGAAGCTCCGGGGCGGCAGCGCCTTCCACACGTCGAGGACGGGCTGAACCATCGCCCACCCGGCCTCCACCATGTCCGCCCGCTGGAACAGCGTCGCGTCGCCGATCATGGCGTCGTAGAGCAGCGTCTCGTAGCCGGTGCTCGGGACCTTCCCGAAGTAGTCGACGTAGTCGAAGTCCATCTCCACCGCGCCCATGGTCAGCACCGGACCCGGCACCTTGGCCCCGAAGCGGAGCGAGATGCCCTCCTTGGGCTGGATGTGGATGTAGAGCCGGTTGGTGGTGAGCCGGTCCACGGAGGTGTGCTGGAAGAGCATCGCCGGCGCGTGCTTGAACTGGATGACGATCTGGGTCATCCGCGTCGGAAGCCGCTTCCCGGTGCGGGCGTAGAACGGCACGCCGGCCCAGCGCCAGTTGTCCACCAGCAGCCGGAGCGCGACGAAGGTCTCGGTGTTGCTCTCCGGCGGGACCTTCTCCTCCTCCCGATACCCCGGCACCTTCCTGCCGTCGACCTCTCCCGGGCCGTACTGGCCGCGGACGGCCTGCTGCAAGACTTCCTCCGGGGTGAGCGGCTCGATGGAGTTGAGCAGCTTCACCTGCTCGTCCCGCACCGCGTCCGCGCTGAACGAGATCGGCGGCTCCATTCCCACCAGGCTCAGCAGCTGGGCGATGTGGTTGGGCACCATGTCCCGCATGGCGCCCGCGGTGTCGTAGTACGGCCCGCGGCCCTCGACCCCGAGCTCCTCGCTCACCGTGATCTGCACGTGGTCGATGTAGTTGCGGTTCCAGATGGGCTCGAACATCCCGTTCCCGAACCGGAACACCATGAGGTTCTGGACGGTCTCCTTCCCGAGGTAGTGGTCGATCCGGAAGATCTGCTCCTCGCCGATGACCGCCTTGATGGTCCGGTTCAGCTCCACCGCGCTCGGCAGGTCGTGGCCGAACGGCTTCTCGACGATCACCCGCCGCCAGCGACCGCCCTCCTCCTTCGCCAGGCCGCACTTGCCGAGGTTCTGGACGATCGGCGCGACGAGCGTCGGGGCGACCGAGAGGTAGAAGAGGTAGTTGCCCGGCGACCCCACCTGGGCGTCGGTCTTCTTGAGGAACTCGCCGAGGCCGGAGAACGCCTCGGGCTTCGTCGCATCCGCGGCGTGGTAGAAGACGTTCTCCGCCAGGCTCGCCCAGGCGGCGCGCATCGGCCCGCTGGAGATGGTCTTCTCGTCGGGCTTCACCTCGTCCCGGAACTCGGCGTGCGTCATCTGGGTCCGGGCCACGCCCACCACCGCCAGGTTCTTCGGCAGGAAGCCGCCGTTCTGGAGGTTGAGGATGGCCGGGATGAGCTTCCGCTTCGTCAGGTCACCCGACGCACCGAAGATGACCACCACGCACGGATCGGCGGTGCGGTTGTGCTGCGGGGTGGGCGCCGTCTCGAGCTTCTGCACCATGCGCTGGGCTCCAGGGAACTACTTCGGTTCGACGTGACCACCGAACTGCTTCCGCATCGCCGACAGGAGCTTCTCGGCGAAGGTGTGCTGCTGCCGCGACCGGAACCGCACGTAGAGCGCGGCGCTCAGCACCTCGGCGGGGACCGCCTCCGCGATGGCCGCCTCGATCGTCCACCGCCCCTCACCGGAGTCCTGGACGAAGCCCTCGTAGCTGTCGAGCTTCGGGTCCTGCGCCAGCGAGATGCTGGTCAGATCGAGGAGCCAGCTCGAAACGACGCTCCCTCGCCGCCACAGCTCGGCGATGTCCGCGAGGTTGAGGTCATAGCGGTAGTCCTCCGGGAGCTGCTCGGATATCGCGTTCTTGAAGATGTCGAACCCCTCGGCGTAGGCCTGCATCAGCCCGTACTCGATGCCGTTGTGGACCATCTTCACGAAGTGGCCCGCGCCCGACGGGCCGCAGTGGAGATACCCCTGCTCGGCGGTGCTCTTGCCGTCCCGGCCCGGAGTGGCCTCGATGTCGCCCTTGCCGGGGGCGAGCGTGCGGAGCACCGGCTCGATCCGCGACACTGCCTCCATCGGACCGCCGACCATGAGGCAGTACCCGCGCTCGACGCCCCACACGCCGCCGCTGGTGCCGGCGTCGACGTAGTGGATGCCCTTCTTCGCGACCTCCTTCGACCGCCGGACGTCGTCCTTGAAGAAGCTGTTCCCGCCATCGATGATCGTGTCGCCCGCCTCGAGCAGCCCCGCCAGTGACTGCACGGTGCTCTCGGTGGGGCCGCCGGCCGGCACCATCACCCACACGGCGCGCGGCTTCTGCAGCTTCGACACCATGTCTTGGAGGCTCTTCGCAGGGGTGGCGCCCTCCTTCGCGTAGGCGGCGACGGCGCCCGCGCCCTGGTCGTAGACCACGCAGGTGTGGCCGCCCTTCATCAGACGGCGGACCATGTTTCCGCCCATCCGGCCCAGGCCGATCATCCCGATCTGCATCGCTGTCGCCTCCCTCGTCTCGTCAGACTGCCTGATCGATGGCCTCGCGCAGCTTTCGCAGCGCGGCCTCGAGCGGTCCCTTGAGGTGGACCCGCAGCGCGCGTCGCTTCCGCGCGGCGAGCACCTCGAAGTCTCCCCGCGCCTGCGCCGCCTTCACCACCCCGAACGTGTACGTCTGTCCCGGGACCGGCAGCTGCACCGGATCGTCGCAGGTGACCTGGAGGAAGACGCCCGAGTTCGGGCCGCCCTTGTAGGCCTGACCGGTGGAGTGCAGGAACCGCGGCCCGAAGCCGAGACAGGTGGCGACCTTCTTCCCGTCGCGCACCCGGATGCGCGCCGCCTCGAGGACCTTCTCGTTCTCCGGCGTCATCGGGACGTAGGCCAGCAGCCCGAGGTAGTCCCCCGCGCCGAGGCGGCCGAGGTGCTGCTTCAGCACCGTGGACAGCGTCTTGCTGCCCTGTAGCGCCATGGCGTTCGCCTGGTCGGCGAAGAGCGCCACCGGCCCGTCCTCGACGAACGGTCGCTCCCCGGGAAGCGACCCGGTCTTCTCGTAGGCGTCGGTCAGCTTGCGTGTCTCGATCTTGCTCGCCTCGACGTCCGGCTGGTCGAAGGGGTTGATGCCGAGCACCGAGCCTGCGACCGCGGTCGCGATCTCCCAGCGGAAGAACTCCTGGCCGAGCGCGTAGGGCTCGGTCACCAAGATGCGCACCACCGGCTGGCCGGCCTTCGCCAGTGCATCCACCGCCCGGTCCTGGGCAGCGTCGGGAGCGGACTCCAGCCGCAGGTAGGCGAAGAGGCGGTCCTGGCCGTACCGGTCCGGGGTGCCGAGCGCCTCCCGGTCCACCGGGATGAGCCCCTTGCCCTGCTTCCCGGTCGACTCGGCGAGGAGCTGCTCCAGCCAGGCCCCCGCGTCGCCGATGCCGGGGCTCGTCACCAGCGTCACCTTGTTCCGACCGGCCCGGCCCAGCGTTCCGAGGACCGCGCCGAGGATCCCGCCCGGATTCTTCGAGGCCGGGACCGTGCCTGCGCATGCGTCCACCATCGTCAGCGTGCTGCCCAGGAAGCGGGGCAGATCCACGCCCAGGACTCCCGCGGGCACCATTCCGAAGTTGGACAGCGCCGAGTAGCGGCCGCCGATGCTCGGGCGACCGGGGAAGATGGCCCGGAAGCGGTGCTCCTTCGCGACCTTCTCCATCTTCGAGCCCGGGTCGGTGATGGCCACGAAGTGCCCACCGGCCTTCTCCTGGCCGATGACCTTCACTGTCTCCGCGAAGAAGTACTGGAAGAAGATGTTGGGCTCGAGCGTGCTGCCGCTCTTGCTGGAGACGATGAACAGCGTGCGCGCGGGATCGATTCGCTTCCGGAACGCCTGGACCTGCACCGGATCGGTCGAGTCGAGCACCAGCAGCTGCGGCTTTCCCTTCACCGGACCGAAGGTCTTCTCCATGACCTCCGGGCACAGCGAGCTGCCGCCCATGCCGAGGAGCAAGGCGTGGTCGTAGCGCTCGGCGGCGATGTCCCGCAGGAACGCCTCGAGCTCCGGGCTGACCGGGTGCGCCCTGTCGACGATGTCCAGCCAGCCGAGCCACTTCGCCTCGTCCTGGTTCGTCCACAGCGAGGCATCGCGCGCCCAGAGGCGCTCCATCTTCTTGCCCTGATCCCAGTCGGCCAGGGTGCGCTTCACGTCCGAGTCGAGCTCGGGCGGAAGCTGCAGGGCGATGCCGTTCACTTCCGGCCCCCCCCGCCCTTCAGCCGGCCCCCGACCGCGGAGAGCAGATCGGAGAAGCTCTCGGAGAACGACTTCACCCCGTCGTCCACCAGCTGATCGGTGATGGACTTCATCGAGATGCCGGACTGCTCGAGCTTGCGCATCACCGCGTCCGCCTCGTCCACGCCCTGATCCAGGGTGCGCTTGACCTTCCCGTGGTCACGGAAGGCGTCGAGCGTCGCGGGGGGGATGGTGTTCACCGTGTCCGGCCCGATCAGCTCCTCGATGTAGAGGACGTCGGAGTACTTGGGGTTCTTGGTGCCGGTGCTCGCCCAGAGCACGCGCTGCGTCTTCGCGCCCTTGTCGGCCAGCTTCTGCCAGCGTGGGCCGGAGAAGAGCTTCTTGTACTTCTGGTAGGCCTGCTTGGCGTTGGCGATTGCCACCTTGCCGACGACCTCGGCGAAGAGCGCCTTCTGCTGCGGGGTCGCCCCGGCCTTCTCGCGGGCGGCGATGGTTTTCTCCACCAGCGAGTCGATGCGGCTGACGAAGAAGCTCGCGACCGACGCGCTCCCGGAGATGTCCTCTCCCCGCGCCACCCGCTTCTCCAGCCCGCGGATGAACGCCTCGGCCACCGCCACGTAGGCGTCCTGGCTGAAGAGGAGGGTGATGTTGATGTTGAGCCCGTCCGCGACGCACTGCTCGATGGCGGGGGTGCCCTCGACCGTGCCGGGGATTTTCACCATCACGTTCGGGACGTCGAGCTTCTCCCAGAGGCGATGGGCCTCGGCGATCGTCCCCTTGGTGTCGTGGGCCAGGGTCGGCGTCACCTCGATCGAGCAGTAGCCGTCCCGGTGCTTCGTCTTCTCCCACACCGGCCGGAAGACGCGCGCGGCATCACCGATGTCCCGGATCGCGAGCGCCTCGAACACGTCACCGGCCGACGCGCCCCGGGGTGCCCATTCCTTGAACAGGTCGTCGTAGTCCTCGCTGCCCTCGACCGCCTTCTGGAAGATGGTGGGGTTGGAGGTCAGCCCCTTGAGGCCGTCCCTGTCGATGTAGCGCTGCAGCTCGCCGGTGGTCATCAGGCTCCGCCGCATGAAATCGAGCCAGATGCTCTGGCCCTGCTCGGCCAGCTGTTGAAGCGGATTCATGGCTGCTCCTCCAATTGGTACTTTCCGAGCTCTTCCTTCGCCGCGGCCACCACGTGATCGGTGGTGAAGCCGAAGTGCTGGAGCAGATCCTTGAGGGGGGCCGACGCGCCGAAGCTCCTCATGCCGAGGATCTTCCCCGTGCGCCCCACGTACGCTTCCCAGCCGAACATCGAGGCTTGCTCCACGGCGACGCGGGCGTTCACCGAGGACGGGAGCACCGACTCCCGGTACTCGGGAGACTGCTGCTCGAAGATCTCCCAGCAGGGCATGCTGATCGCCCTGGCGCGGATGCCCTCCGACTTCAGCTTCTCGTATGCCTCGACGATCAGGCGCACCTCGCTCCCGGTGGCCATCAGCAGGACGTCGGGCTTGCCGCCCTCGGCGTCGGCGAGCACGTAGGCCCCCTTCCGCGCTCCGCTCGCGGGCGCGTACTTCGTCCGATCGAAGGTGGGGAGGGCCTGCCGGCTCAAGCTGAGGATGACCGGGTGGTGCTTGCTCTCCATCACCACCCGGTAGCACTCGGTCACCTCGTTCGCGTCGCCGGGGCGGATCACCCAGAG
>CAZDSB010000172.1:0-5905 GCA_964507515.1 uncultured Myxococcaceae bacterium | reverse complement strand
CCTGGCGACGAACCGCACCGCCACGGATCGACACGGGTCGCGACGTCGCACGAAAGCCCTGAGAATTCAAGCGCTTGTCGGCGGGCGGTCCTCGAAGGTGTCTGGCACCTTCGATCGCTCTACCAGACACCGGGGAGCAGGGCGGGCGTTTGCTGGGCCCACGTTTCCCACGCCTCGCCGAACGCGGTGCGCAGCAGGCGCTCCTCCGCCCGCACCCGGATGACGGTGCCGGCGACGAACACCAGCGCGCCGAGCAACAGCCCGAGTGGGCGCGACACGGCCAGGCCGGTGGCGAGCAGCATTCCGAGCATCGCGGTGTAGATGGGATTCCGGACGTGCCGGTACGGGCCACCGGTCACGAGCTGGTGGCCCTCCACGAGTCGCGCGGCCAGCGCCCACTGGCGCCCGAGGTGCCGGACCGACCAGAGGGTCAGCGCCACCGAGGCGACGGCGATCGCGACGTCCATGAGGGCGATCGCCACGAGCACCGGGAACGACGTGTCGAGGAGCGGCACGGTCGACGGTCGCCGGATGCCCCCGACGATTCCGAAGCCCACGCCCTGGAGGACGAGGCCCACCGTGCCCATCGGGTCACGGGTCTTCTCGGCAGACGCGGCCGGGCGGCGCCGGAGGACGAAGATCGCCGCGAAGCAGAGCCACGCCGCGACCACGGCGACGGCGGTCCACTCCTGAAGCGCTGCGGCATCCACCGCGCCGAGCCTGCCACGAGCAGAGCCGGGCTGGTGAGCATCCGCGCCCCATCCGGCGTCCCTGATCGCGAACGGCCCAGGGAGGTCTCCATGTCGTCTCGTCCCGTCCCGGCCAGCGTGCTGCTCGCGGAGCTGGCTCTCTTCTCGCTGGCCTACCTGCACGGCTGCGGGGGCGGCGATGGGAACCGCCCGCCGGAGTCCCCCGCCACGTCGGCGATGACGCAGCTGACCCGGGGTCTGACCCGATCGTTGACGAAGCTGGGCATGGTGGAGACGGGCACCGTGCTCGTCATGAACGCCGGATCGGACCTGTCACCGAATGCCACGGCGACGCCCGATACCGACGCCGGAGCGCCGCCGAACAGGTTCATCTACGGCGGCACGTACGACGGCAACGCCGACGGCAGCGACGAGACCACCCTCGGTCTGCACGTCACGTTCTACGAGGACCCGAGCGACCTGTTCAAGGGGTTCAGCGGAGGGCAGGGAGAGGGAACCGTCGACATCGACATCCTCTCGCTCATGCACGTGTACCACGGCGATCTCGCCTTCAGCCTGGGCATGTCGGAGCACACCGTGTCCGGAAGCGGCACGTTCGCCGATCCGGTGTCGCGAACCACCACGACGATGACGGTGGCCCCGTCCGCGCCCCTCAAGGTTCGCCTGGCGGATGACACCCCGGATAGGCGCCCGAACGCGTGTGCTCACAGCCTCGATGGTTCAATGCAGCTCAGGGTCGCGGGTTCGGAAGGGACGCTTGCATCCGAGTGGCGCTTCACCCGCGAGAGCACCTCGGTCGCGGTGACCGGCGCTTCCTTCACCAAGCCCTCCGGAGAGTCGACGCCGATTGCCGACACGTCGCTCGAGCTCGGATGCGCCGGGAACGGCAACAGCATCAACGACTGGGCCGGTCACTTCCGGATCCGCTGGGCGTGCCTCCCCAGGGAGACCGGCGAGTTCACCACCACGATCACGGTGAAGAACTCGACCACGGTGAGCATGGTCGACGCGGACGACACGGCCATCGATTCCTACGATGCATCGCTGATCGGCACCAGCCCGCGTGCGATTCGTGGGTACTTCATCGACGGACCGGTCGGCGCTCGCTATCGCGAGGACTTCAACTGGACGCTGAACATCGACGGAAGCGGGTTCTCGCAGAGCTCGCGTTACGTCTACATCGAGGGCAGTCAGCAGGGGTTGGGGGGCATCTGCGTGGCGCGTGCGACCCGCATCCCCTGACGGATCCTGGTTCCAACGTGCTGGTGACAGTCGGCGGAAGAGCGGCTTCCCCGGCGCGGGCGGATGTGTAGGGTCGCCAGCCATGCTCGCATTCACCGTGCCGTTCCTGTCGACGATGCTCGCTGCCGGATCTCCCGTTCAGGCGCTGAGCAGCCGCTATCTGGACGGGCTCTTCCACGCGCGTCCCCACCTCGCCACGTACATGGGCGTGCACACCCAGGACGGGCGGATGATGGATCTCGACCCACCTGCGATCACGCATCGGATCCGCGAGCTGAACGCGCTGGCGGCGCAGGTGAAGGCCCTCGATCCCGCCAAGCTCTCCACCGACGACCGGGCGGACGCGCGGATCCTGGCGGACGGCATCGCCCTCGAGCTGCTGTACCTCACCGAGATCCGCGAGTGGGCGTGGGACGCGCGCCTCGAGGACTCGTTCCCCTTCTACGACCCGCGCGAGTACGTCGCCTCACGCCTCGGTGATCTGATCCACGGGGCGTTCGCGCCGGAGAGCCAGCGGGCGAAGTGGGTGACCGAGCAGCTGCAGGCGCTTCCCCATCACCTTTCGATGAAGCAGTCCTCGCTGGTCACGCCCGAGCCCGTTAGGCTCGCGCAGGCGGTGAAGGACAACGCAGGTCGGATCACCTTCTTCAACACCGAGCTGAAGACGTTCACCGCGAAGCACCCGGACGCGGAGAAGGCGCGGGTCGAGGCGGTGAAGGCGCTCGAGGCGTACCAGCAGTTCCTCTCGTCGTTCCCACCGGCGAAGGCCACGCGTGACTGGCGTCTGGGCAAGGAGCTCTACGACCGTAAGTTCCCGCTCGCCCTGCAGACCGACATGACGCCCGCGCAGCTGCAGAAGGCCGCGGAGGAGGCGTTCGAGGCAGCGCGAGCACGGCTCTACGCGACGGCCCGGGGCCTGTACGTCGGGCTCTGGCCGAAGGACGCCGCGCCGGCGGAGGACGCCCCCGGTCCGGAGCAGGCCCGGGTCATCCGGCGGGTGCTCGACGAGATCAGCAAGAACCACCCGCAGGCCGAACAGTTCGTGCAGGCGCACGCCGACAAGCTCGCCGGCCTGCGCACCTTCATCGAGCAGAAGAAGCTCCTGAAGCTCCCTCCGGCGGACACGCTCCGGGTGCTGCCCGAGCCCGAGTACAAGCGCGGCGGCGTGGGCGCCGAGTACCTCGCGCCCGGAATGCTGGACAAGACGATGAAGTGGCACGGAACGTTCTTCGTCGACCCGGTCGACCCCGGCTGGCCGCCCGAGAAGGTGGAGAGCTACCTCCGCGCGAACGACTGGTACGCGATCACGCTGACCGCGGCGCACGAGGCGTACCCGGGACACCATACGCAGGCCTGGTATGCGCGGCAGCGTCCCAACCCGCTGCGGAGCACCCTCTGGAGCGGGGCCTTCGCGGAAGGCTGGGCAGTGTACGGCACCACGCTCCTGGTCGAGCAAGGGCTCGGCGAGAAGGAGAATGCCCGGTACGCGCTGCGAGACCTGTGGGGCGCGATGGTCGTCGCCGCGAACGCGATCCTCGACATCAAGCTCCAGCGCGGGGAAATGACCGACGAGCAGGCGCTGCGCTTCATGGAGGACGACGGGTTCCAGGAGAAGGCGCTGGCGGAGAAGAAGCTGCTCCGGGCGAAGCTCGACTCGGCGCAGCTCTGCCAGTACTACCTCGGCCTGAACGAGATCGAGGCGCTGGAGCGCGACGTCAAGGCCCGCGGGAAGCTCGACCTGCGGGCCTTCAACCAGGAGCTCGTCGCGCACGGGACGGTCCCGGTGAAGGTCCTCCGGACGTTCTTCAAGCTGGGAGACGGCGGGGCGAAGGCGGCAGCGCCAGGCACGACCCCGGTGCATTGACGGCCGGCAGGCCGTCGTTCCACACCGAAGGAGTGGTGTCCACCGAAAGAGCGGTGAGGCCGGCGGGAGGGCTGCTCGGCGGCTCTCGATTCACACGAGCGCGCGGCGTAGGGTGCGCCCCACCGAGAGGAGCCCCCAATGACAACCGAGAACAAGTGCCCTTTTGATCACGTGGCTGGCCGCGGAGCGACGCACAAGGACTGGTGGCCGAACGCACTGCACGTCGACCTGCTGAACCAGCACGGCAATCGCTCGAACCCGATGGGCGAGAAGTTCGACTACGCGAAGGAGTTCAAGAGCCTCGACTACAAGGCTCTCAAGAAGGACCTCGCGGCAGTGATGACCGACTCGAAGCCGTGGTGGCCGGCGGACTTCGGTCACTACGGCCCGCTGATGATCCGCATGGCCTGGCACGCGGCCGGCACGTACCGGATCGGCGACGGCCGTGGGGGCGGCGGCAGAGGACAGCAGCGGTTCGCGCCGCTCAACAGCTGGCCGGACAACGGCAACCTTGACAAGGCGCGCCGTCTGCTCTGGCCGGTGAAGCAGAAGTACGGCCGGAAGATCTCCTGGGCGGATCTGATGATCCTGGCCGGCAACGTGGCCCTCGAGACGATGGGCTTCAAGACCTTCGGCTTCGGTGGCGGGCGCGAGGACGTTTGGGAGCCCGACAACGACGTCAACTGGGGCGCGGAGACGGAGTGGCTCGGGGACAAGCGCTACTCGGGAGAGCGGGATCTCGAAAACCCGCTCGGGGCTGTGCAGATGGGCCTCATCTACGTCAATCCGGAAGGCCCGAACGGAAATCCGGATCCGGTCAAGGCCGCGCGCGACATCCGCGAGACGTTCCGCCGCATGGCGATGAACGACGAGGAGACCGTGGCGCTGATCGCCGGCGGTCACACCTTCGGCAAGACGCACGGCGCGGGCCCCAAGGAGAACGTGGGCGCCGATCCGGAGGGCGGCGACATCGAGGATCAGGGCATCGGCTGGAGGAACCGCTACCGCACGGGCTTCGCCGGAGACGCGATCACCAGCGGTCTCGAGCTGACCTGGACCACCACGCCGACCAAGTGGGGCAATGACTTCTTCAAGCAGCTGTTCGGCTACGAGTGGGAGCTGACCAAGAGCCCCGCCGGTGCGAACCAGTGGAAGCCCAAGGGCGGCAAGGGCGCCAACACCGCGCCGGATGCGCACGACAAGTCGAAGAAGGTCACGCCGAATTACCTGACCACGGACCTCTCGCTGCGATTCGATCCGGCGTACGAGAAGATCTCGCGGCGCTTCATGGAGCATCCCGATGAGTTCGCCGATGCGTTCGCCCGTGCCTGGTACAAGCTCACCCACCGCGACATGGGTCCGCGTGCGCGGTACCTCGGTCCCGAGGTCGCGAAGGAGGAGCTCATCTGGCAGGACCCGGTGCCCGCAGTCGATCACAAGCTCATCGACGACAAGGACGTCGAGAAGCTGAAGGCGCAGATCCTCAAGTCCGGCCTGCCCATCTCGCAGCTGGTGTCGACCGCGTGGGCGTCGGCCTCCACATTCCGTGGCTCGGACAAGCGCGGCGGCGCGAACGGCGCTCGGATCCGCCTGTCACCGCAGAAGGACTGGGAGGTCAACCACCCGAAGGATCTGGCGAAGACCCTGAAGATCTACGAGAGCATCCAGAAGGAGTTCAACGGCTCGGCGAAGGGCGGCAAGAAGGTCTCGCTGGCCGACCTCATCGTCCTCGGTGGTGACGCGGCCATCGAGCAGGCGGCCAAGAACGCCGGCGTGAAGGTCACGGTGCCGTTCACCCCCGGGCGGACGGACGCGACGCAGGCGCAGACCGACGTCGAGTCGTTCTCGGTGCTCGAGCCGTTCGCCGACGGCTTCCGGAACTATCAGAAGGCGCGGGCGCCGGTGTCGACCGAGGAGCTGCTGATCGACAAGGCGCAGCTGCTGACGCTGACCGCGCCGGAGATGACCGTGCTCGTGGGTGGGATGCGGGTGCTGAACACCAACGCCCGGCCGTCGAAGCACGGCGTCTTCACCAAGAAGACCGACGCGCTGACCAACGACTTCTTCGTGAACCTGCTCGACATGGACA
>CAZDSB010000171.1:0-2991 GCA_964507515.1 uncultured Myxococcaceae bacterium | reverse complement strand
CCCGACCGGCCCGGCCATCCAGGTCGGGACGTCCCGGCGAACGCGGGGGAACACTGATGGAGACCTGGCGATGGAGCTGGGCACGGCTGGCCATGCTGGCCCTTGCAACGCTGCTGTTGATCGCCGAGAGCGCACGCGCGGAGACGGTCGTGGCGCGCCGGCGGATGGGGAACAACTCGGAAGGCCTCACCTACGACCCGCTCAACGACCGGGCGGTGGCGATCGACGGGAACGACGTCATCGGCATCGCGCTGAACCCGCTCGATGCGGTCGTCCTGGCGACGATGAGGAACGACACGGGGGGGATCGTCGGCGTGGGCTACCGCAAGCTGTTCGACGTCCTGGCTCTTCCTCTCGAGGCCCGGGTACCCCGAGGCATCGCCTACGCGCCGCCGCTGCACCGCTACTTCTACACGACCGATTTCGCCGCAGGCCTGGGCAACATCTACAGCACCGACGAGCAGGGGCACGCCTTCCCGCCGATCGTCCTGAAAGGATTGAGCCAGCCGGTGGACTTCTGGGAGGGCATCACCTGGATCCCACCCGGCGCACCCGCGCACGGGGGAATGCTGGTCGCGCTCGCAGGCAGGTACGCGGAGGGTGGGGTCTCACACATCCTCTACATTCGCCCCGATGGGACGGTGGAGGCGGAGATCGTTCCCCAGCCCGGGACCCCCGTGGAGAACTTCCTTTGCGGGATCGCGTACTGGACCGATCACCCGGGCAAGCTCGTCGTGACCGACTGCTTCAACGCGACCTACGCGATCGACGGCCAGACTGGCGCGATGGTCGGGGACGGAGCTCTCCTTCCCAACCCGGTCGGCGTCGCGGACGCCGAGGGAGTGATCGTCCGTCGCGACGGAAGCCTCATGGTCAGCGGATACGCGGAGGGACGTCTCCACGCCTACGACCGGGCGCTGCACCGGAAGGGCTCCGACGATCGTCTCTACGTCGTCGGGCTCGGGGCGAGCATGTTCTTTCTCACCTGGAACTTCGACACCAACGAGTTCCTCGCGCTGAACCAGGGGAACTCCGACGTCTACGCGGTGTCCGGCGATCTTCAGTCCGCGCGAAAGCTCTTCAACGTCGCCGTCACCAACGAGACACCCAACCCCGGCTCCATCGCGTACCTCGGCAACAACCAGGTCGCGTTCGGCAACCGGGGGTATCCGCGGGGGATCGAGATCGCCCAGCTGGTCAGCGAGCAGTTCGAATTCCCCAACGGGACCAGCATCTCGCGCCTGCTCTTCTCGCCCAGCTCGGACTTCCCGCCGGGGCAGGCCTTCAACGTCCGGGGCTTCAGCCTGATGGACCCAGGGACGTTCGTCGCGAGGGCGATCGGCGATACGACGGCCCTGAAGGTGGTCACCCGCGGCGGAACCCCCGATAGCAGCATCTACCGCGACGGTGTCATCCCGGCGCGACTCCCGGACATCGTGCTCTCCCCGCCGACGGCTGGCTTCGGAGCCCAGGTCTTCGACGATGGGAGCGGCAAGCGGATCTTCACCGGCGCCGAGATCTATGGCATCGACGGGACGCTCATCCACCGGATCGACTGGCAGCATCTCGGGTTGAACCAGCCGCCGGTCGAAGGCGTGTGGATCGGCGGAAACACCTTCGCCACGGTCGATGGGCAAACCAGCACCGTGGTCATCTACTCGGTCCCGTAACAGGCAACGTGCGACTGCGAGACGCTCCCGGTCAGTCCCGCCGGGAGCGTCTCCTTTGTCATTCCCGATCTGCGGACGGGTAGAGCCGAGGAGCCAATCCTTGCCCAGCAATGTGAAAGGCGTTGCCCATGCTCGGGAGAGCTTCCGTCTCAATCCCGCGACTTGTCTTGAGCTCTTCGCCGCGGGCAGAGCTGGCGCACGGATTGCTCAGACCGCGACGCATGCTCGCCGCCCAGCCTCTTCCCGACACGCTGACCTGCCGCAGGCGCGAGCTTCCTGGCGCGCGCGACGACCGCCTCTACTTCGCGCAGGTGCGGGAGGACCCAGCCGTGGAGATCGAGGCGCTGGGCCTCGCCTCTGCCGAGACCGCCGTGGTGGTCAGCTCCGGCGGCTGCACAGCGCTGTCACTCCTGTCGCGCTCCGCCGGCCAGGTGATCGGCGTCGATCTGAATCGCAGCCAGAATCATCTGGTCGAGCTCAAGGCAGCCGCAGTCCGTGCGCTGGATCGTCAGCAGTCGGTGGCCTTCCTCGGAGGAACCTCAGCCACCAGCTCCAGTCGCTGGGCGTCGTTCCTCACCCTGCAGCCACTGCTCTCCCCGCGAGCGAGACGCTACTGGGAACGACACGCCGACTCGATCCGGGCCGGGGTGATCCGCTGCGGGGTCAGCGAGCGCTTCATCCGCACGGTCCTCACCGCAGTGCGCGCCGCGATCTATCCACGAGCGCGCGTGGACGCGCTCCTCGCCTGCCGGACGCTCGAAGAGCAGCGCGCGTACTTCCGCGAACGGTGGAACACCCGGCGCTGGCGCTGGCTCTTCTCGCTGCTCCTGAATCGCTTCGTCTTCCGGCGGACCTACGACCCGGCCTTCTACACCTACGCCACCGCGAGCTTTCCCGAGCACTTCCGGCGCATGGCCGAGTGGGCCCTCACCGAGATCCCGGTTCAGTCCAACTACTTCCTCCACCAGATGCTGACCGAGTGCTACCCGAGCGCCGAGGTGGCCCCGCCGTACCTGACGCCCGCGGGGCATGCCGCGCTGCGAGACGTCCACCGAAGGCTCCAGCTCGTCGATGGAACGCTCGAGGAGGTGCTCCGCCAGACCTCGGATCGCTCGGTGAATGCGTTCGCCCTGTCGAACATCTGCGAGTGGCTCGCCCCTGATGCAGTGGGCCGCCTCTTCGCGGAGGTCGCCCGCACTGCGGCCCCCGGGGCCCGGGTGATCT
The DNA here is from genome assembly GCA_964507515.1 of uncultured Myxococcaceae bacterium. Taxonomy (GTDB): domain Bacteria; phylum Myxococcota; class Myxococcia; order Myxococcales; family Myxococcaceae; genus RPRB01. The sequence continues at coordinate 97 of CAZDSB010000171.1, read as the reverse complement.
TCCGCAACTTCGTCGGTGCCACCGAGGTCCCCGCTGCGCTTCGCCATCGCATCCTCGAGGACGTCGAGTGCGGTGCGGCGCTCACTCTCCGGGATCG
>CAZDSB010000170.1:0-5932 GCA_964507515.1 uncultured Myxococcaceae bacterium | reverse complement strand
GCGATGGGTGCCTGACCGCCGAAACACTGCCGCGTCCGCGTCGATGGCCCCACGGTCGCGGCTGCGCTCTGAACGACGCTCAGGCTTGGATGTGTGTCGGTTCGGGATCCCGGCGAACGACGAGGACCGGCCGGTGCGTCTTCTCCAGGAGCGCCCGGCTCACCGATCCGAGAGCGAGACGATCCAGGATGCTCTTGCCGTGGGCGGCAACACAGATGACATCCGCGTCGATGCGCTCGGCCACCGCTGCAATGCAGGTCGCGGGGTCGTTGGCGAACTGCACTTCGGTCGATACCGGAAGCGCCCAGCCCTCGGGGAAGAGACGCCGGAGCTCCGACTTGATCCGGGTCTCCACCTCCCAGCTCCTATCGCTGTCGACCACGACGTGAACCAGGTGCACCTCTCCGCCCGTGGCAGTCGCCAGGGCTGTCGCGTACCGGACCGTCTCGTTCCCCGCCTCGGTGAGGTCCGTGGCCGCGAGGATCCGCCGACATGCGGGCACCGCCGGCGGCAGGAGCCGAACGGAGTCTGGGACGACGAGCACCGACATCCTCCCCTCGTGGAGGAGAGTCTCGGTCACCCACTCGAAGCGGAACGGCCCGACGGGCGAGTGCCGGCCCGTGATCACCACGCTGGCCTGCTCACGCTCCGCCAGGTCCAGGAGGTGATCCCCGGCATTCCCCGTCCCGACGTAGGGTCTGACCGTCAGCTCACCGGTCCCCTTCAGGCCCGAGGTGCGCTTCGCGAGATCCCGCTCGAGGAACTTCTCCAGCTTTGCATCGTGTGGGAGCGGCGCAGCACCGGCCGAAAGGCCGTAGTGTCTCGTCATCTCTGATGGGGAATAGACCTCGGTCGCGATCACATCGCAGGGCGCGGCCGATCGGAGCCGGGCGGTGACCTCCAGCGCTCCGAGGCAGCTCCGATCCCTCGAGAGCCCCAGGATCGCTCGCAAGGGCCTGCGACCTCTCGCCCACTCGCGCCACGGTCCCGGCTCTCGCATGACGAGGACGGGAACCCCGGCCCAGTGAGCCACCTTCTCCGAGACCGAGGAGATCCGCCGGCGCAGATCGGGGTGACCGGGTGAAGAGAGAATGAGGAGCTCGGCGCGATGGTCCGCGGCGATCTGGATGAGCTCCTCGACGGCATCCCCCTCGACCTGGACCGCCGCGACCTTCAGGCGTGGATCGCCGGACTTGAGCTCCGCCGTCAGCCCCTCGAGTCGCGCCCGTGTGCCATCCTCTAGCTTCTTCTTCAGCTCGGGTCCGAGCGTCCTGACTCCCGGACCGACCGCGTACGCAACGACCAGCGGACGATCGAGGCGAGCGGCGATACCGGCGGCAGCGTTCAGACCCTCGTAGGCCGCCTCGGAAAAGTCGAACGAATAGACGATGGTCACCGGTCCACTCCGGAATGTGTTCGACCGGAGCAGGAGCAACGATCAGGCCAGCGCCTCGGCTTGCGACTCAGCTGGCTCCGCGCACGTCTTGCCGGCGTGGGATCGTCGGGCGAAATCCTTGCAGGAACCCCGCGAGGGATCAGTAGCTCTTGTCGAGTGCGGCGCGCAGATCCTGCAGCCCGATCGGCTTGCGGAGCGCTCCGAGGACCGCGGTGTAGTACTTGGCGCGTTCGATGGCCGAGGTCGCAGAGATGACGAGGATCGGGAATTCGCCGGCATCGGGGCGTTGCTGGACGAGCTCGATGAACTCGAAGCCGTTCATCCCCGGCATCATGATGTCGAGCAGGATGAGACACGGCCGGGGAAGACCTTCGAGCAGTCCGAGCGCCGCGCTCGCCGAGGGTACACCGAACGCCTGGCGACCAGTCTCCTGGATGACGTCCACCAGGCTGTCGCGCACGTCGTCGTCGTCATCGATGACCAGGACGGCCCGGTTGGAGGGGATCTGGGCCTCGAAGCGCTCCACCCTCACAACGTAACGCTGTTCTTCGAGGAAAAGCGAGTTTCCCCGATGCTCGCAAACTTCGAGCGCAGGGTCACGGCCGGGGCAAGCGAACCCGGAACGCCGCCCCACCCTTCGGCGACGACTCCAGTCGCATCGACCCACGGTGCTGCGTCACGATCGAATGGACGATGGCGAGTCCCAGTCCGGTCCCGTGCGACTTGGTGGTGAAGAACGGCTGGAAGATCTTCTCCCGCTGGTCAGGAGGCACGCCGGGGCCTTCGTCCTCGACGGAGATCTCGACCTCGCTCGGTCCGAGGCCTCTCGCCGTCACCCGGACCTCCGCGCCTCGCTCGCTCACGTCCAGCGCATTGAGAACGAGGTTCAGAATCACCTCCCGCAGACGAGTCTCGTCTCCGCGGGCGACCACCCCCGGTTCGACCGAACGGACCAGGGTCACGCCGCGCGAGTCTGCGTCCGACGCGAGGAGCTGCGCCACCCGCTCGACGAGGCCGCTCACCTCGACGGGCTTTCGTTCGAACTCGCGGGGTCGAGCGTACTGCAAGAGATCCTCGAGCAAGTGATCCAGCCGCCGGATCTCATCTCGAACCAGACTCAGAGGCTCCAGCGCACCTGCCTGCTGCTCCGACGGAAACCGGCGGACCCGACGTTCGAGCACGGCCAGCTGGAGCGCAGCGGCGTTCAACGGGTTCCGGATCTCGTGCGAGAGGCCGGCGGTCAAGGTCCCGACCGCAGCCATGTGCTGGGCTTCCAGCTCCTCGCGATAGGTGTGGAGCATGATCGCAAGCTCCAGATCGAGGATCCGGGCGAGGGCGAACCGCGCGGCAGCTCGGCCTTCCGGATCCGACGCGTGCGTCTGGTCGACCAGGTTCTGGAACTCGACGCGTATGACGCTCATCCCACCGAACATGTAGTGCTGCGGAAGCCCGATCCGGACGTGGACCCGTCCAATCCGGCATCGAAGGTCGAAGTACTTGTCGTCCCACGGGCCGAGGAGCACACCCTCCATCCACTGGACCAGCGTGCGCTTGAGCTGGCCCACCCGGCTCTCCCCACCTTGCAGGACGTGCCGGGCTTCGGGATTGGCGAGGATACGGTCGTAGAAGACCTGGGCCACCCGCTCGAAGTGCGGCTGGAGCCGCGGGTGGAGCGCGCGCAGGGCCCGCTCGTCGGAGGGGCCGAACGACGCGTACTGCTTGAGCTCCTCGAAGATCGACTCCCGCACGGCCTCGGAGCTTACCCGCTCTCGAACCTCGGTTCCCGAGCGGGTCGTTTCCGCCCGCCGACCCCACGAACGCGCACGATGTGCACGCGCACGGCGCCGCGCGCAAAGTCTGCGCGCCTCCCTCCGTGCCGGCGGCGGCCTTCCCTGGCGCACGCCGTGCATCGAGCGCGGGCATGCTTGCATCCGACCATGCCGTGCGCCATCGGAAAGACGAGCCACAGGGTCTGATACCCTCGAAAGCGATGGACAAGGCTCGACTCCTGGTCGTGGACGACGAAGCCAACGCTCGACGCGGGCTCCGGACCATCCTCGAGGAGGAAGGCTTCACCGTCTCCGAGGCAGCGGACGGCCAGGAAGCACTGGAGATCCTCCAGAATCAGGGGATCGACGTGGTGCTCGCCGACATCCGCATGCCTCGCATGGACGGGATCGAGCTGGTGCGGCGGGCGCGCTCCGAGGGGATTCCGGCGCTCTTCGTCATGATGACGGCGTTCGCCAGCATCGACGTCGCCGTCCAGGCCATGAGGGCCGGCGCAGAGAACTTCCTGGTCAAGCCGCTCGAGCCCAGCGCGGTGCTCATCGTGCTGGACAAGGTCCTCGAGAAGCTGCAGCTCTCCCGTGATGCCGAGCAGCTCAAGGAAAGGGTTCGCCAGCGCTATCGGTTCGAGGCAATCGTCGGAGACTCCCCGGCGCTGCAGTCGGTGTTCGAGGTGGTCAAGCGAGCCGCACCGACCAAGGCCACCGTCCTCCTCCTGGGTGAGTCAGGAACCGGCAAGGAGCTCGTGGCGCAGGCGATCCATCAGGAGTCCGAGCGTCGGGACAAGCCATTCATCAAGGTCGCCTGCGCGGCTCTCTCCGAGAGCCTGCTCGAGTCGGAGCTCTTCGGCCACGAGCGCGGCTCCTTCACCGGAGCCATCGGCAAGCGGGAGGGAAGGTTCGAGCTCGCGGACGGCGGAACGCTCTTCCTCGACGAGATCGGCGAGATCCCGGCCTCCGTGCAGGTCAAGCTGCTCCGCGCCCTCCAGCAACGCGAGTTCGAGCGCGTCGGCGGTACCCAGACCCTGAAGGTGGACGTCCGGGTCGTCGCCGCGACCAACCGGGACCTCGTGGCCGAGGTCGCGGCCGGGCGGTTCCGGGAGGACCTGTTCTACCGACTGAACGTGGTGGCGGTGACGTTGCCACCGCTCCGTCAGCGAAAGGGAGACATCCCCGCGCTGATCTCGCATTTCATTCAGAAGTTCGCCCAGTCGTACGGCAAGCCGGTGCGGGGCCTGCTCCCGGGAACTCTGAACGTGCTGCTCCGTCACGACTGGCCCGGCAACGTCCGTGAGCTGGAGAACGTCATCGAGCGCGCCGTCGTCCTCGCGCGAGGTCGCGATCTGACGACCGACGAGCTCCCGCCCGCGCTCAGCGGGCCGAGCCCCAAGGGGACCAGCGCCGCCGGCTTCATTCCCGGGGCGTCCTGGCGAGAGATCGAGCGCGAGGCGATCCTCCGGACCTTGGAGATCGTCGAGGGAAGCACCTCGCGGGCTGCCGCGATGCTCGGGATCAGTCCCCGGAAGATCCAGTACCGGTTGAAGGAGTACTCCCTCGACTCCAGCCCGCCTGCGGCCGAGGAGAGCGTTGCGCAGACCCCCGGGCAGCCGCCCCGTCAGGGAAACTGACGCCGCCGCCGGCGCGGCAGCCGACGCCAGACGCCCGGATGCGACCCGGGCGGGAGCGCCGATCGAAATTCCGACGGCGCGAGGGGCTCTCAGGGGACGACGAGGATCGGCTTCGTCGTGGCGTGGAGCAGCGAGGTGGTGACGCTGCCCATGATGGCACGCGCGACGGCACCCTTTCCGCTGCGGCCCAGGATGGTCACGTCGACCTCGAGCTTCTGCGCCAGATCGAGCAGCGTCCGGGCCGCGATGCCGACTTCCACGAAGGCCTCGACTCGCTTGCCCTCCGCGTGCATCCGCTGGGCCTCGACGTCGAGGACCCGTCGAGCCCTCGAGATATCCTCCTCCGTCGGGTACATGATCTGCACCGGTGGTGCGTTGACCGGCTCGAGCACGCTGACGAGGACGATGCGGGCGTCGTACTGAGCCGCCATGTCCTCGGCCAGCGCCAGGGCGCGCTTCGCGGGGGCCGACTCGTCATAACCCACCAGGATGTTGCGGATGTGCATGGCCCGTCCTCCGTCGCGAGCGAAGACTGCATGCGCCATACCCGGTACTTGCCCCTCGGGACCGGCCTAAGCACGCAGGAATCTCGCGTGTCGGCGGTCCGCCCGCAGTGCGTGCGCCAGACATGTCACCCGACTCGAGAGTGGAACTGGGGCGGGGACTGGAGCACGCGCTTGACCGAGCATTGGTCGATGACCCGCAGCACCGCCGTCCGGTACTCGGCCGGAAAGTCGCGTGGGACCTTGAGCTCGAGCTCGATCGCAACCAGAGCCCCGTCGCCGGAGAACGTCGGTCGCTCGATGATTTGGATGTCCTGATAGGGGATCTTCCGCTTGGAGCAAAAGGCCTGGAGGAAGATTCCTGCGCAGGTCGCCAGCGAGGCGAGGAACAGCTGGAACGGCGTGGGAGCCGTGTCCTCGCCTCCGTTGCTTGGCGGCTGATCGGTCAGCACCCGATGCTGGCCGACCCGCGCTTCGACACGACGCCCGCCGGGCAACGTGACGACGATCTCACTCGCAGCGTCCATCACGAGCTCGAGCCGGACTGGATGGGCTCCATGTCGAGCGCACGCAGCCCTTCGATGAAGGAGTCGAGTACCGTGGCGCTCAAGAAGCCGGGTT
>CAZDSB010000169.1:0-3171 GCA_964507515.1 uncultured Myxococcaceae bacterium | reverse complement strand
GCGAGGGCCCCGGAGCCCGAGTAGGGAAGGCCGAGCAGGTCGAGGAGGGCCGGGACCGCCATCTCGCCCCGGGCGTCACCCCCGATGGACTCGCAGAGGTTGAGGACCAGGTCGGTGGTGCCCCCGTTCAGCGGAGCGACGATGTCCGCGGGGTTCGCCCCCACCGACAGGACGGCCACGTCGTGACCGCCCTGTCCGAGGGCTCGGGCGAGCTCGCGGGCCACGCGCTCCACGTCCGCCCTCGCCTCGCGTCCTGGGTCTTCCTCCAGTGCATCGGCGTCCGCGTTGTGCAGGAGCGTGATGTGCATGCAGTCGACTCGTGGATGTAGCACGATCTGCCGACACGATGCGCATCCGCGATCCGATCCACGGCACCCTTCCGGTTTCGGCCGACGAGGCGGCCATCGTGGACAGCGTCTGGTACCAGCGGCTCCGTCACGTGCGGCAGCTCGGGTTCGGTGAGCTGGCCTTCCCCGGGGCGACACATACCCGCCACGCCCACTCACTCGGGGCCATGCACGTGGTGGGGCGGCTCTTCGACTCGCTCGCCGCCCGGAGCGACCTGCCCGACGGCGTCCGCCATCGGTTCCGCACCGCCGTGCGCCTGGCGGTCCTCTGCCACGACCTGGGCCACATGCCCCTCAGTCACGCCAGCGAGCGCATCGCCCCGGCGAGGGCCTCGCTCGGCCTGCCGGCCTGGACCGGGCCGGATGGGGGGCAGGCCCGACACGAGGACTTCACGGTGAAGCTCCTCCTCGACACCGACCTCTCCGAGCTCCTGAGGGTCCGCCTGGGGGATCAGGGCATCACCGGGCAGGCCCTCGCGGCGCTGGTGACGGGCCGGACGCCGCCCGGCGGGCTGGACTTCCGGTACGGCGACGCGGACTGGGCGCCGCTCCTCCGGGCCCTCGTCTCGGGCGAGCTGGACGCGGACCGGATGGACTACCTGCTCCGGGACTCGTTCTACACGGGCGTGAACTACGGCCGGTTCGACCTCGACTGGCTGGTGCAGAACCTCCACCCCGCCGAGCGCGACGGACAGGTGGAGCTGGCGCTCTCCCGGAGCGCGGTCTTCGCCTTCGAGGACTTCCTGTTGAGCCGGCACCACATGTTCCTGTCGGTCTACCTGCACCACACGGCGGTGAGCTTCGACTGGATGCTGGCGACCTTCTACCGGGAGGCGCCGGGCGAGTTCGAGATCCCGGCCGATCCGGCCACGTTCCTCCGGACGGACGACGTGGCGCTGCTCTGGGCGCTCCGGAACAGCAGCAACCCCTGGGCGCAGCGCATCGTCCGGCGACAGGGGTTCAAGCTGCTGGCCCAGTTCACCGAGCGCGACGAGGGCTATGACCTGCCGGCCCTGTCCGCCGCCCTCGACGAGGCCTCCGTGGAGCACTTCACGGTGGAGAGCCGGGAGACGCTGTCCCGGTACTTCGAGGAGGGCGAGGGACCGAGCCTGTACGTCCTCGATGAATCGTCCGGCCGGCTGACCCCGGTGGCGAGCTACACACCTCTGTATCAGCGCTACGCGTCACCGGTCCGTCTGTCCCGGGCGTACGTCCGTCCAGACAAGCTGGATCGGGCAAAGCAGGCGCTCGCAGGAGTCACCGCAGCGAAGCTCCGCGATGCGATAGGGTCCGCACGCAAGCGATGAGCGAGGCGATCCCGGGGATGCAGGAGGCGCCGCCGCCGGCGGAGCCCAAGGACGCGGCGGTCGTGGTGCTGGTCCGCATGGGGCCACGCGGCCTCGAGACGTTCTGGCTGCGGCGCGAGCGGACCGTCTCCTTCGCCGCGGGGTTCTATGCCTTCCCCGGTGGGCGGGTGGACGCGGGCGACGCCGAGGTGCCGATCGAGGGCGCAGGGCCGCCCGACTCGCGGCTGGTGGCGGCCGCGGCGCGGGAGCTCTTCGAGGAGACCGGCGTGCTGGCCGCGCGCGGACGGACCCCGGAGCCGTCCACGCTCGCCACTGCCCGGGCGGCGCTCCTCGAAGGCAAGGAGACCTTCCCCGCAATCCTGAACCGGCTCGGGCTGCAGATTGATGCGCTGGACTTCGAGCCCGCTGGCCGTTGGGTGACGCCGCCGTTCATGCCCACCCGGTTCGATGCCCGGTTCTTCCTCGTCGAGGTGCCGCCCGGGACCCGGGCCGAGGTCTGGCCGGGAGAGGCGGCCGAGGGAAGCTGGGTCCGGCCCACCGACGCCCTCACCCTCTGGCAGGAGGGTCGGGCGCTGCTCCATCCGCCGAACCGGCACGCGCTGAACGTGCTCAGCCGGGTGCGCCGGACGGTGGACGCGGTGGCCTGGCTGGCGTCACCGACGGCCGCCGACACCCGCATCGAGTTCCAGCGCGGCGTGCGGCTGGTGGCGCTCCGGACGCCGACGCTGCTTCCCGCCACGCACACCAACGCGTGGATCCTCGGGACGGGCGAGCTCCTCATCGTGGACCCGGGCGCGCCGGATCCGGCGGAGATCGAACGGCTCACGAGCCACGTCCGGGCGCTCGCTGCCGAGGAGTGCCGGCCGCTCGCGGTGCTCCTGACGCATCACCACCTGGACCATGTGGGCGGGGCACGGGCGGTGAGCGAGCAGCTCGGAATACCCGTGTGGTGCCACGCCCGGACCGCGGACCGCCTCCCGTTCCGGGCGGACCGGCTGCTCGAGGAGGGCGACGAGCTGGTCCTGGCCGGCGGCCCGGGGATGCGCTGGAGGGTGCTGCACACGCCGGGGCACGCCCGCGGGCACATCTGCCTCGTCGACACCGCGAGCCGTGCCGCGGTGGTGGGCGACATGGTCGCCGGGCAGGGGACGATCCTCATCGATCCGCCCGAGGGCGACATGGCGGAGTACCTCCGGCAGCTGGCGCGGCTGCGGGATCTGCCCGTTCGCGCGGTGTACCCGGCACACGGCCCGCCGCTTCCCGACGGGCCCACGGCGCTGACCGTCGTGCTGGAGCACCGGGCGATGCGCGAGCGGAGGGTCCAGGCGGCGCTGAGCACGATGGCGCGGACGCTCGAGGAGCTCGCCGCCGACGCCTACGCCGACACGCCCGGCGCGCTGCCCTACCTCGCCGAGCGGAGCACGCTCGCCATCCTGGAGAAGCTGCGCGCGGACGGCGTGGCCCGCGAGACGCCGGACGGCTGGGTACTGGTGTGAGCCGCTATGTGAGGAAGTCCT